>JAOUHG010000005.1 GCA_029865265.1 Candidatus Krumholzibacteriia bacterium
GTCAAGGTGTTGAAGTATGTGCAGTTGGGGTTGGGGCAATGGGGAGGAACCCATCCCGCCGATCCCGGTCCCATGTCCCCGCACAGGCACACCCCGTGCCAGGGACATTTTCATGGCCACAACCAAAGAAAAGCGCCGCAGACCTGGGTCTGCGGCGCTCACTTCGCGTACCACGGTACGCGTGGAGGTAGGCCGAGCGTCGGCTACTCGTTGACGGCGTCGGCGAAGTTCACGCTGACGGTGGCAACCGCTTCGATTTCCTTTTCGGTGCCCATTTCGCGGCCGGTGAAGCGGATGTTCGCCTGCATGCTGATGCTGTTGGACGTTCCGGCGAGGGGAGAGAGGACGGGACCCGTCTTGTCCGCCCACGTGGTGAGACGAATGGCCGCCTCGGTGTCGCCGCCCGAACCCACGACGATATGCGAGGACTCGTTGCGCGTCGCCAGCGTACCGGAACCACCGTCGGTTCGCGTCCAGGTGACGGTGTACTTCTCGATGATGATCTGGTTGTGCGTGTTGCCAACGATATATTCGTTGTACGGACGCGCGGAGAACGTCACCGGAATCAGATCCTCGGGGATGTACGGCGGATCCGTGAAGTTGTTGAAGAGCACGTCGCTCTGGACGGGCATGCCGCCATTGAAATCCTTGATGTCGACAATGAAACGCCCCTTCTCGGCCGGGTCGTCGCAGGCCACAAATGCCAGCGCGACGCCAAAAAGTGCCGCGAGCGCGATGTTTCGCTTCACCATGAAACCTACCTCCTGAATGGTGTTCGCCCGACCGCTCACCGGATCGTCATGGTGGAGTGTCGGGAATCCGAGGCCAGCATACGCAATCACCGTGCCAGCGCCGGGAGCGGGTGTGATTAACCAACGTAAAGGTCCGCAAGGGGTTAGCCGGGCGAGCGTGGCGAACTCGCCGGGCTGCCACTGGAACCGGCGCCGGGACACTGCAATCTGCCCGCGGGCGGCTTCGCAGTTGCAATCCGCGCCCCGCTTGCCTAGCATCTGGGAAGGACGGCCGCCGGCGTGGCCCGCTATCTAACAGTGAAACCGCGAGTTAAGAGCTGCGCATTCACGTGATCCAGACCGACTTTCTCATCATCGGCTCCGGCGTGGCCGGGCTGTCGCTGGCACTGAACCTCGCCGGCCACGGCAGGGTGGCCGTCGTCACCAAGAAGGACCTGGCCGACTCCAACACCAACCACGCGCAGGGCGGGGTGGCGGTGGTTGCGGGGGCGGATGACAGCTTCGATCTCCACGTGGCGGATACCCTGGAGACTGGGGACGGCCTGTGCCGGCCCGAGGTGGTGGATGCGGTTGTGCGCGAGGGACCGGCGAGGATCAGCGACCTGCGCACCATCGGCGTGGCGTTCACCACCGATGCCGGGCGCCTCGCCCTGGGCCTCGAAGGCGGGCACTCGCGCAAGCGCATCGTGCACAGCGCCGACCACACCGGCCGCGAGATCGAAACCCGCCTGCTCGACGCCGTCGCCGACCACGAGAACATCACCCTCTACCCGTATCACATGGCGGTTGATCTCATCGCTTCGCGCCATCTCGAACGGGCGGCGCCGGAAGCGGTGGTGTGGGGCGCGTATGTTCTCGATACGCGCAGCCAGGTGGTACAACCGTTTGTGGCGCACCGCACCATCCTCGCCACCGGCGGTGCGGGAAAGGTGTACCTCTACACCACCAACCCCGACATCGCCACCGGCGACGGGCTTGCCATGGCGTACCGCGTGGGTGCGACGGTGGCGAATCTCGAGTTCGTGCAGTTCCATCCCACCTGTCTGTTCCACCCGCAGGCGAAGTCGTTTCTGCTCAGCGAGGCCCTGCGCGGAGAGGGTGGCCGCCTGGTGCACGCCGGTGGCGAGCGCTTCATGGAAGCCTACGATCCGCGCGGGGAACTGGCGCCGCGCGACATCGTTGCGCGCGCCATCGACGCGGAGATGAAGCACAGCGGCGCCGCGTGCGTGTACCTCGACATCCGCCACCTCTCGCCGGGGTTCATTGAGCGGCGCTTCCCCAGTATCCTGGCGAGGTGTCTGGAGTACGGCATCGATCCGCGCGTTGAGCCGATCCCGGTCGTCCCCGCCACGCACTACTTCTGCGGTGGTGTCGATGTCGATCTGGAGGGACGCAGCTCCGTGGCCGGCCTGTTCGCGGTCGGCGAGGTGAGCCACACCGGGTTGCACGGCGCCAACCGCCTGGCCAGCAATTCGCTGCTCGAGGCGCTGGTGTACGCGCGCCGGGCGTACGATGGGGCACTGCATGGTTTCGACCCCGCGCGGCCACTTCCGGTGCCGAAGCCCTGGGTGGAACCGGGGGGAATCGGTGCCCCGGACGCCATGGTTCTCGAGCACGACTGGGACCACGCGCGGCGGGTGATGTGGGACTACGTGGGGATCGTGCGCAGTGATGCGCGCCTGGAGATCGCGCGCCGCCGCATGCAGGAGTTGTTCGAGACGGTCGAAGCGCAGTACTGGCGCAGCCGCGTCACCCAGGACCTGCTCGAGCTGCGTAACATCGTGCTGGTGGGGCGCCTGGTGATCGAATCGGCGATCCGCCGGCTCGAGAGCCGGGGGCTGCACTATACGGAGAGCCACCCGGCCCGCGACGACGTGCACTTTCGCCGTGACACCGTGCTGTGCGCCGGGGAGGATGCGCAATGAGCGTGGAGTGGTACCGGGTGGCGTTCGGCGAGGTGTACCCGCTGGTCTACGCGCACCGCGACGATGCCGAGGCGGCGCGGGCCGCGGCGGCGTACGCGGGCTGCTTTCGGCAGGCGATGCCGGTGCTCGACGTGGCCTGCGGCGCGGGCCGGCACACGGCCGCGTTCGCCGCGGCGGGGCTGGAGACGCTGGGGCTGGACCTCTCCGAGTTCCTGCTGGTCGAGGCGGTGGAACGCCGCGTACTCTCGGGCCGCATGGTACTCGGCGACATGCGACGCCTGCCGTTTCGCAGTGGGGCACTGGGTGGGGCCATCAACATGTTCACCAGTTTCGGTTACTTCGAAGACGAAGCCGACGACGCGCGCGCAGTGGCGGAAGTTGCCCGCGTGCTGCGGCCCGGCGGGCGTTTCCTGATCGACTTCATCAACGCCACCACGGTGGGGAGGGTGGGCGCGGAGACAACGCGCCGCCACGAAGGCGACGTTCAGATCGAGGAGCGGCGCGAACGGGACGCCTCCGGGCGCCACCTGTGCAAGCACGTGCGCGTCCTGCGGCCGGACGGTGAGGAGGTCTCCTACCGGGAGCAGGTGCGCCTGTACGCGCCCGCGGAATTGGAGGCACTGCTCGCGTCGGCGGGGTTGCGGGTCGTGGAACGTTTCGGGGACTATGACGCGGGACCGTTCGTGGCGGCCGCATCGGCACGCATCATCCTGCTCGCAGAAAGAGAAGGACCTTCGTGACGCCCGTACGCGAGATGATTCCACTGGAATGCGTTCCCGGCGGGAGCAGGTTGTACCGCGACTACGCGCTGGGACGGGGGACAGCCGTGCATGCCCTGCTCGGAGAGTTTCGTGCCGACGGCGCCGGCTGGGCGGCGGCCACGGCGCGCACGGCACGCGTCGACCCGCGCGTGGTGGAGCGCATGGTGGAGAGCAACCGCTCGCTGGGTGCCTCCAGCGGGATTCTGGAACGTCTGCGCGGGCTCGGCGATGGGTCGGTACGCGCGGTCATCAGCGGACAGCAGCCCGGTGTCGCCGGGGGGCCGCTGATGAGCCTGCACAAGATTGCGACCACGTGCGCGCTTGCGCGTGAGGTGGAGGCCAGGCAGGGTGTTCCCTGCGTACCCGTCTTCTGGCTGGGTGCCGACGACGATGACTTTGCCGAGGTTCGCGACGTGGTGGTGGTCAGCGGCGACATCTCGCTGGTTTCCGCCTCGCTGGCCGCCGGGGTAACGGTGCCGGGAAGGCGCATCGGCGATATCGATGCGGCCGCGGCCCGTGAGGTGTGGGGTGCGGTGGCGCCGTACCTGCCGCCGGCGACGGCGGGTGGGGAGGACATCGCCGCCCTGCTGGCGGGTGCCCGCGACTTCGGCGACGCGGCCGCACGCTGCATCATGCACCTGTGCGGCGGTGACGTGGCGCTGATCGACGGGCGGGAACCGGTGCTGCGCGAGAGCGCGCGCGATCTCCTGCTCGGGTACTTCGACGGCGAGGACGCGCTGCGCGAGCGGGTCCGCTCGGCGGGGGCGACGCTGGCATCCGCCGGATACCACGCCCAGCTGGATCCCGGCGACTCCTCCGGGTTGTTCCTGGTCGCCGACGGGGTGCGCCGCAGAATCCCCGCCGATCAGCGGGCGGCGGCGCGCACACGCTTCCAGGCCGACCCCACCGCGGTGTCGCCGGGCGTGATCGCGCGCAATCTCGTGCAGGATTCGGTATTCCATCCCGTCGCGGTGGTGCTGGGTCCGGCGGAGATCGCCTACCGCGCACAGATTGCGGGTGTGTACGACGCGCTGGGAGTTTCGTGCCCGGTTGTGTTTCCACGCATGATGGCGACGTTCGTGCCGCCGCCGGTCGCCGACCTGGCGCGGGCGGCGGGCATCGACGCTGCAACCCTGGCCCTGGATCCCGCCGCGGCCGCCGATGCGGCGCGGGCGAGTCTGCGCGACGACGCATTCGCCGCGTCCGCCCGCCAGGCGGAGGTGGCGTTTGCGGAACTGGCGGAGCGCTTTGCGTCGGCCGCGGCCGGGCGGCTGGACGCGCGCGCGCTGGACAAGCTGCGCAAGCGGTTCGGGGATCTTACGCAGCGACTGCGCCAATCGGTGGACATGGCGGTGGAGCAGGACACGCACAGCGCGGCAGCGCGTTTTCCATTTCTGTCGCACCTGCCCGAGCTGTTCGTGCGTGGCGGCGTACCGCAGGAACGCTACCTCTCCATGACGGCGCCCTACAGCTTCCACGGCCCGGCCGCCTGGAATGGGCTGCGCGGCATCGCCGGCGATTCCGTGACGGCGGCGTTAGACGGCCGGGTCGGGCTTCGTGTATATTCCATCTGATATGCGAGTCATGGCCATCGGCATACACCCGGACGACGTCGAGATCGGATGCGGCGGAACCGTGGCGCTCTGTGCGGCGCGCGGTCACGACGTGCTGATCGTGGATCTGACCCGCGGCGAGTCGTCCAGCAACGGTACCGTCGAACAGCGCGCGGCCGAGGCCGCCGACGCGGCGCGTATCCTGGGGGCGTCGCGCGTCAACGCGGGGCTGCCGGACACGGGTGTGCACAGCGCGGATGCTGCCCAGATCCGTTCGCTGGTGGGTATCCTGCGCGCGCACCGTCCCGATGTGGTCCTGGTGCCGCACGCCGACGATCCCCACCCCGACCACGCGGCGGGCGCGCTGCTCGCGCGGCACGCCATCTTCCTGGCCAACGTGAACGGTTATGCCACCGACGGCGCCGGCGGAAAGCAGGTGCGCTGGAAGGTGGCCCGCGCGCTGGTGTATCCGGGACGGCGCGAGGTGCGCCCGGATGCGGTGGTGGACGTGACCGCGTACTACGAAACCAAGATGTCCGCGATCCGCGCGCACGCGAGCCAGGTGACGGCGGCCTCCGGCTCGTTGCCGACCCCCCTCACCGATCCGCGTTTCCTCGGCGTGGTCGACGCGCGCGACCGCCTGGCAGGGCGCACCATCGGCGTCACCCACGGCGAGGCCTTCGAACTGCTCGCGCCCGTAGCACTCGATGATCTCGAGCTGCTGGTGAGACGGGAGCCCTGAGGCGTGCCCTTCAAGATCGGAATCGTGTGTTACCCGACGCTGGGTGGAAGCGGGGTGGTGGCCACCGAACTGGGCAAGTCGCTGGCCGCGCTGGGCAACGAGGTCCACTTCATCACCAGCGGGCATCCCACCCGCCTGTCCGGGTACGACGAGCGGGTGTACCTGCACAAGGTGGTCACGGGGGACTACCCGCTGTTTCAGCAGTACACGCCGTACTCGCTGAGCCTGTCGGTGAAGATCCGCGAGGTGGCCGACCAGTACGACCTCGACCTCGTCCACGTTCACTACGCCATCCCGCACGCCACGTCGGCGTTTCTTGCCCGCGAGATGCTCAAGCCGAAGCGCCTGCCCACCATGACCACGCTGCACGGTACCGACATCACCCTGGTGGGGCTCATGCCGTCGTACTACGAGATCACCCGTTTCAGCATCGACCAGAGCGACGCGGTCACCGCCGTCTCCGAGTTCCTGCGCCGGGAAACCATCCGCGAGTTCAAGACCGAGCGGCCCATCGAGGTGATCCACAACTTCGTGGACACCGAACAGTTCCGCCCCCAGGACGACCCTTGTACGCGCAAGCGGCTATCACCGCACGGCGAGAGGGTCCTGATGCATGTTTCCAACTTCCGTAAAGTTAAGAACTTGCCGGTTATCTTGAAGGTGCTGGATGAGGTGCGGAAGTACGAGCCGACCCGGCTGGTGCTGGTGGGGGACGGCCCGGAACGCGAGTCGACCGAACGGCTGGCGGTGGAGATGGGCCTGGATGGAGCGGTGGACTTCCTCGGCGACCAGGAGTACATCGCCGATGTGCTGCCCGCCGCGGACGTCTTCATGCTCCCCAGCCAGCACGAGAGTTTTGGCCTGTCCGCGCTGGAGGCGATGAGTTGTGGGGTGCCGGTGGTGGGCTCCCGCATCGGCGGGCTGCCCGAGGTTATCGTGAACGAGGAAACCGGATTTCTCTGTGAGCCCACCGACGTCGCTTGCATGACCGCCATCGTGCTGGGCCTGTTCCGCGACGAGACACTGCGGCGGGCGATTGGCAGCGCGGCGCGCGAGCGCGCCGTGACCCAGTTCAACCGGGAGAAGATCGTGGGCCGTTACGTCGAGAGCTACCACCGGCTGGTGAACGGGGGATGAGTCAGCGGGCGGAGTTCTGGCTGGCGGTGGACCGCATCCGGGAGGGCGATGCGCGTTACAAGCCGGATGCCTATGCCTTCGTGATGGAGGCGGTGGACTACACCGTGCGTTCGCTGGGTGTCTGGCGCCACGTCTCCGCGGCGGAACTGGTGGAGGGGCTGCGCCGCGCGGCGTGCGATCGATACGGCATGCTCGCATTCACCGTGCTGGAGAAGTGGGGTGTCCGCACCGGTTCCGACGTGGGCGAGATCGTGTTTCAGCTGATCGACGAAGGCTTCCTCTCCCGCCAGGATGATGATTCGCGCGAGGCGTTCGACGAGGTGGGCAGCCTCGCGTCGGATCTCGTCGACCGCTACTTCGAGACGGGATAGCCGCTAGCCCGGCGGCCAGTCCAGCGGCCGTCCCCCCAGCACGTGCAGGTGGATGTGGAACACCGCCTGCCCGGCATCCGGCCCCACGTTCACGACCACCCGGTACCCGCCTTCTGAGAGTCCCTCCGCCCGGGCCGCGCGCCGCGCGCTCAGGAGCAGCATCCCCAGTATCCCGCCATCGTCATCACCGGCCGCTTCCAGCGATGCGATGTGGCGTTTTGGAACGACGAGCAGGTGGACTGGCGCCGCAGGGTTGACGTCACGGAATGCGAGCGTGTCCGCGTCCTCCTGGACACGGGTGGCAGGAATCTCACCCGCCACGATGCGGCAGAAAATACACTCGGTCATGTATCGACCTGTCTCTCCTTCAGGACGGTTTGTCTGTGCCGGCCCGGGAAAGCGCCGGGTCGGCATCGTCCCGGCATTATAGCGTGTCCCGCAAGGAGCTTCCAGCCGCGGGGTGGAATCGCGGGAGCCGCGGAAGCCGTCCGGGGCACGATGCGGTGCGACGGGAACGCATTGGTACGCTTCTTGCCTTTTGGGCAACGGGATATCGGCGGGTCGCGGCCCGGGGTGATGTGGCTGGCGCGGGGTGGATGCCCGACCTATATTGTGATTACAAGTTAGTTAACGCCCCCTGAACGCGAGCAGGAGGATTCATGGGCGCCGCCAACGACATCATTACCCTCATTCGGTCCCGGCAGAACGTCGAAGAGTTTCAGCAGCTGAACTGGACGGGGACCTTCGACGACTATCTCGAGCTGGTCATGAGTAGCCCGCGCGTCACGCGCACGGCGTTCCAGCGCATGTACGACATGATCGTGTCGCACGGTGTGGAGGAGTACACCGAGCACAAGCGCAAGACACTGCGCTACAAGTTCTTCGACGATGTCGAGAACCAGGGCGCCGACGCCATCTACGGGCTCGAGCAGTCGCTGATGAAGATGGTCAACATCTTCAAGTCGGCGGCGCAGGGCTACGGCACGGAGAAGCGCATCCTGCTGCTGCACGGGCCAGTGGGCAGCGCCAAGAGCACCATGGTGCGCCTGCTCAAGAAGGGGATCGAGAACTACTCCCGCACGCCCGAGGGCGCGCTGTACACCTTCGGGTGGCGCGACGAGACCGCGGAAGGCGAGCGCTACATCGACTGCCCCATGCACGAGGAGCCCCTGCACCTCATCCCGGATGCGTTGCGCGAAGAGGTTCTGGGGCAGATAAACGAACAGCTGCCCGACGGTTCCTTCCGGGTGGCGGTGCAGGGCGAGCTGTGCCCGGCGTGCCGATTCCAGTTCAACGAACTCATGCGGCGCTACGACGGCGACTGGACCAAGGTGGTGCGGCACGTGGAGGTGCGCCGCCTGGTGCTGTGTGAAAAGGATCGTATCGGCATCGGTACCTTCCAGCCCAAGGACGAGAAGAACCAGGATTCCACCGAGTTGACCGGCGACATCAACTACCGCAAGATCGCCGAGTACGGCTCGGACTCCGACCCGCGCGCGTTCAATTTCGACGGAGAGTTCAACGTGGCCAACCGGGGCATCATCGAGTTCATCGAGGTGCTCAAGCTGGATGTGGCCTTCCTGTACGACCTGCTGGGGGCGTCGCAGGAGCACAAGATCAAGCCCAAGAAATTCTCGCAGACCGACATCGACGAGGTGATCATCGGACACACCAACGAGCCGGAGTATCGCAAGCTGCAGAGCAACGAGTTCATGGAGGCGCTGCGCGATCGCACGGTGAAGATCGATGTACCCTACATCACCCGTCTCAAGGACGAGGTGCGCATCTACGAGCGCGATTTCAACCCGTCGCGCATCCGCCACACCCATATCGCGCCGCACACGCTGGAGATGGCGGCCATGTGGGCCGTGCTGACCCGCCTGGAGGAGCCCAAGAAGGCCTCGATCAACATGATCCAGAAGCTGCGCCTGTACAATGGCCAGTCGCTGCCGGGCTTTACCGAGGAGAACGTGAAGGAACTGCACAAGGAGACGGTGCGCGAGGGACTGGACGGCATTTCGCCGCGCTATATCCAGGACAAGATCTCCAACGCGCTGGTCAGCGACGAGGCAGACCGCTGCATCAACCCCTTCATGGTTCTCAACGAACTGGAGTCGGGGCTGCAGCACCACTCGCTGATCAACTCCGAGGAATTGCGCAAGCGCTACCGCGACCTGCTGGCGCAGGTGAAGGAGGAGTACGAGGACATCGTCAAGAACGAGGTCCAACGCGCCATCTCGGCCGACGAGGAGGCCATCACCAAGCTGTGCGCCAACTACGTGGACAACATCAAGGCGTACACGCAGAAGGAACGGGTCAAGAACAAGTACACGGGCGAGGACGAAGAGCCGGACGAGCGGCTGATGCGCGCCATCGAGGAGAAGATCGGGATCCCCGAGAACCGCAAGGACGATTTCCGGCGCGAGATTATGAACTACATCGGCGCGCTGGCCATCGACGGAAAAACCTTCGACTACAAGACCAACGCCCGCCTGCAGAAGGCGCTGGAGCTCAAGCTGTTCGAGGACCAGAAGGACTCCATCAAGCTCACCAACCTGGTATCCAGCGTGGTGGACAAGGAGACGCAGGCCAAGATCGACATCGTGAAGCAGCGCCTGATCCGCAACATGCACTATTGCGACATCTGCGCGACGGACGTGCTCAACTTCGTGGCGAGCATCTTTGCCCGCGGAGACGTGAAACGGTCGGGGTAGGGGCGCATGGTCCAGCGCATCGATCGCGATCTCAACCGATTCCGCCAGGTGGTGCGGGGCATCGTCAAGAAGGAGCTCCGCAAGTACATGACGAGCGGTGAGCTGGTGGGCCGTCAGGGGAAGGACTACGTGTCCATCCCCATCCGCCAGATCGAGATCCCCAACTTCCGCCACGAGACGCGCAAGTTCGGTGGCGTCGGGCAGGGCGAGGGTGAACCCGGCACCCCCATCGGCCAGGCCGACGGCGACGGGCAGGGCGCGGCCGGCGACGGCGCCGGCGAGCACATCCTGGAAGTGGACGTCACCCTGGACGAGCTGGCGCAGATCATGGCGGAGGAGTTGGAGCTGCCCAATATCCAGCCACGCGCCCGCGACGTCATCGAGGCCGAGCACGGCCGCTTCAGCGGCATCCACCGCAGCGGTCCCGAATCGCTGCGCCATTTCCGGCGTACCTTTCGCGAGGCGCTCAAGCGACAGATCGCCTCGGGTGCCTACAATTTCAACAACCCCGTCATCGTTCCCATCAAGGACGACAAGCGCTACCGGGCGCGACGCATCATCCGCGCGCCGGAGACCAACGCGGCCGTGATCTACGTGATGGATGTGTCCGGTTCGATGGGTGACGAGCAGAAGGACATCGTTCGTAACGAGTCGTTCTGGATCAACACCTGGCTGCGCCGCCAGTACAAGGGAGTCGTGACCCGCTTCGTGGTGCACGATGCCGAGGCACGCGAGGTGGATGAACAGACCTTCTTTCATACCCGCGAGAGTGGTGGCACGCGCATATCGTCGGCCTACCAGCTGGTGGCCGACCTGATCGACGAGCAATGCCCGCCCAGCGAGTGGAACGTCTACGTGTTCCACTTCTCGGACGGCGACAACTGGGGGGGCGGGGACACGCAGCTGTGCGTGAAGATCCTGGGCGAGCGCGTGCTGCCCGCGGTCAACCTGTTCTGCTACGGACAGGTGGCGAGCCCGTATGGCAGCGGGGCCTTCATCAACGATTTGAGCGCTACCTTCAAGGAGATCGACAACGTCGTGCTGACCGAAATCGCCAGCAAGGATGAGATCTACGACTCGATCAAGAAGTTCCTGGGAAAGGGGCGCTGAGCATGATCGACCGGGCCGTACTGGGTGACATGATCCACGAGATCGAGGGGTACGCGCGCGGCTACGGCCTCGATTTCTTCCCGGTGATCTTCGAAATGATGGACTACGAGGAGATCAACATGGTCGCCTCGTACGGCGGATTTCCCACCCGCTACCCGCACTGGCGCTTCGGCATGCAGTACGAGTACATGCAGAAGAGCTACGGCTACGGTCTGCACAAGATCTATGAGATGGTGATCAACAACAACCCGTGCTACGCCTACCTGCTCGACTCCAACCAGATGGTGGATCAGAAGCTGGTCATCGCACATGTGTTCGCGCACTGCGACTTCTTCAAGAACAACGCGTACTTCAAGAACACCAACCGGCGCATGATGGACGAACTGGCCAACCACGGCAACCGCATCCACGACTACATGTCCCAGTACGGGCACGATGTGGTGGAGGACTTCATCGACGTGTGCTCGTCCATCGAGAACCTGATCGACCCCGGGGCGCTGTTCGACAGTTCCGGCCGTGCACGGGAGCTGGCGCCCACCGCGGAGAGCGCGCCGCGCGACGTGGCGCGACTGCGCAGCAAGGGCTACATGGAGCCGTTCATCAACCCGCCGGAGTACCTGGAGGCGCGGCGGCGTGAGCAGAGCGAGCGGGACGCGGTGAGCACCTTCCCGGCACAGCCGGTCAAGGACGTGCTGCGCTTTCTCATCGAATACGCGCCGCTGCCCAACTGGAAGCGCGACATTCTCTCCATGCTGCGCGAGGAAAGCTACTATTTTGCGCCCCAGGCACAGACCAAGATCATGAACGAGGGCTGGGCGTCCTACTGGCACGAGAAGATCATGACCCAGAAGGCGCTGGAGCCCAGCGAGATCGTGGACTTCGCCGACCACCACTCGTCCACCCTCGCCGTGCAGCCCGGACAGTTGAACCCCTACAAGCTGGGCTACGAACTCTACTGCGACATCGAGCGTCGCTGGAACACGGGGCGTTTCGGCAAGGACTACGAGGAGTGCGACGACGCCGCCGCGCGTGCCGCCTGGAACCGGGGCACGGGAGCTGGGCGCGAGAAGATCTTCCAGGTGCGGGCCATCTACAACGACATGACCTTCGTGGACGAGTTCCTCACCGAGGAATTCTGCCGGGAGAACCGCCTGTTCACCTACTCGCTCAACGAGCGCAACGGCCGCTACGAGATCGCGGACCGCGAGTTCCGCGCGGTAAAGGAGAAGCTCCTGTTCCAGCTCACCAACATGGGGCAGCCCTATATCACGGTGGTCGACGCCAACCACGAGAACCGTGGCGAACTCTACCTCAAGCACCGCTTCGACGGCGTCGAGCTGCGCCTCGATTACGCCCAGGCCACCATGGAGGCGCTGTTCAAGATCTGGACGCGGCCGGTGCACGTGCAGACGATGGTGGGTGAGAGCGCGGTGCTGCTCTCCTACGACGGCGGCACGCACCGCGAGCGCCCCTTCGAGGCCTCCAACGCGGCCTAGTCTTCTTCTTCTTCTTCTTCTTCTTCGGCGTACACCTGCGCGGTAAACGTCTCCAGGCGCGTTCCGGGGTGGCGCCACGCATCACGGTCCAGCGCTGCCTTGGCGCAGACATTCTCCAGCAGTTCCTCCCGCGACCAGTTCCACTCGATCGCCACCTGGGGCAGCAGGAGGCCGCGGCGTCCGCGCGCGCTGACGATGACGCCGTGGGTTCCCACCACCACGTCATCGGGGGATGCCACTCGCACGGGCCGCGAGAGCAGGGAGACTTCGATGCGCACGATCGGGAACTCGGCGGTGGCGAGGGGCGGGAAGCGGGGGTCCTCGAAGGCGGCGGCCCGTGCCATGGCCGGCAGCAGCGCGCGCAACCGCTCGCGGGACTGGGTCTGGCCGATACATCCGCGAAGATTGCCGCGCAGCGTGAGCGTGACGAAGGCGCCGAGGCGTTCGTCGAGGATGGGCGAGTCGGGCGGTACGGGCACGGCCAGCCTGAGCGCTTCGGCGATGCTGGCGCGGGCCAGGCCGGTGAGGACGCGCTGGTCGCCGGGCGTGTTCACGCCGCTTCCCCGAAGACGGCCGCGGCGTAGCCCACAACGCTCTCGCGCTCACCCGTCACGTCACCCGAATTGATGCGCGCGAGCACGCGCGCGGTGCCGCGGTGCACGCGCGCCAGCGCAAGCATCACCGCGGCGGTGGGTCCGCCGCCGCAGGCTTCGCAGCGTCCCCGGGCCAGGCCCGTCAGCAGCGCCTCGCCATCCATGGCCGCCACGCGTGCACAGAACTCCGTGTCCAGGAGAACCGCCTCGTCGTAGGGGTGGAAGTGCGACAGGTCGGAGCTGGCCACGATCAGGGTCCGCGCGAAGTCGGCGTGGCGCGCGATGGCGTCGGCGAGGTCTGTGCAGGCCGCGTGCGATTGCGAACCCATGGTGATGGGGACGATGCGCGCGCGCGGACATCGGCGCTGGAGGAAGGGCAGCATGACCTCGAGCGCGTGCTCACCGCGGCCGCGCCCGGCGGCGTGACCGCGTGGCGAGCGCCGGATGGATGGTGCTGCGGCGGCCAGCGCGGCGGCCAGCGCGGCGTCGACAGCGACCTCTCCCAGCGGTGTCGCAAACGCGTCACCGTCGAAGACGGAGGTGAAGTCAAATGCCTCCACGTGCGAGGGTCCCACCAGCACCACGGTATCCACCCGCTCGGCGTCGATGCAGGCAAAGGCGCGCGCGGCGATGGCACCGGAGTAGCGGTACCCGGCGTGGGGGGCGAGAAGCGCGTGGGGGGGGGCGGCTCCGGGTGGTGGTGTGGCGGCCGTGAGCATGCGGTCGACGTCGCGGGCGAGCACCACGGGATCGGCCGGGTAGAACATGCCCGCCACGGCGGGAGGGCGGATGTAGGATGTCGGGTGCATGAACGCTCAATCGCGCAGGCGCGAAAGGCGGTCGGCTATCGCGTCGAGCGCGGCTCCGTCGATTTCGCACACGCCGCCCAGCGAGCGACTGTACGCGGCCCAGCGCGACGCGGGGCCGGGTGCGCAGAACAACTCCTCGAGTATCGTATCACCGGCGTCCTGAATCACAAGCGAAAAGCGCGGATGCGGACGCGGGTCGGCGGGCGTGGTACCCACCGGAGGCTCGTAGCGTAACGCTCGCAGTGTCCGCACCAGGTCGGCGGCGCGTTCGCGGTCGATGGTTCCCAGCGCGGGGTTGGGGAGCGCCCATGCGTCGCCGGCGCGCACCATGACCGCGCTGGTGTCCGGCGTGGTGAAGGTGATGCGGTGTGCCTGGGCGGGGTCGAAGTGCAGCAAGCGCCGGTCACGCAGTGTCGCCACCGACTGGGCGGCGATGTCGCCGGGGTCCTCGCCAATCTCAACCGTGCGCGGGTTGCCCGACACGCGCGCTTGAAACACATACTGGCCTGCGTCAAAGAAGCGCACGGCCTGGGTGGAGCCGTCGTCCTTGTCAATGGTGACTGAGACCAGCGGGCGGGTGGTGTCGGGTGCGGTCACGAAGGCTCGCACGCGCATGCCGCGCAACCTGCGCAGCACCGCCGGTACCGCGACCGAATCCCCGCGCACCGTGTCGCCGGCGATCACGGTGAACCACGACCCGGCGCCGCGGCGTGTCCACCGGCTGCGGCCGGTGAGCCGCGAGTCGATCTCGAAGGCGCGGACCACGGAGAGGTCGAAGACCACCACGCGCCGGTTGCGGTAGTCCTCGACCGCGAGGGTCAGCGCGCGGTGGATGGCGGTTGGAACGAGCAGCAGGTGGCCGTCCCCGCGCAGAGCGTAGACCGCGGAACGGTCCACGGTGTAGTCGCCGATCTCCAGCGCGGCAACGGCGCGGCCGCCGGCGCCGGCCAGGCGGACGGTGGCCGCGGGGGGATCGAGCCCGAAGCGGTCCCGGGCGTTGTCCGTACCCAGGTCGCGCACCACTTCGGCATCCGCAAGCGTGGTTACAATGGGGGCCACCGTTCCCACCTCTGCGTCGTCGGCGAGCGGTGCGGTCATGATCCAGTGCGTGCCCTGGAGGCGGAAGGCGAGTCGTGTATCCTCGCGCGCCACCTCGATGGCTTCGACTTCCGCCGGGTCGAACGCAAACAGGCGCGCGGCCTCACGCTGTTCGCGCAGTTCTGCCCGGTGCCGGGGAAGCTCGATGGCCAGGTAGGCGCCCACCGCGAGCAGCGCTACACCGAAGAGAATCAGCAGGCGTCGCGAGGCCACGGTCACAGGGCGCGGCGGCGAAAGACCACGCTGGCGCCGACGATGAGGGTGATGAGCGGCACCAGTACCAGGCTGACCGCAAAGACCATGCGCCCCTGGGCCGCGGAGATGTAGACGGTGTCTCCGGTCGCGGCCCGGGGGCGAATGCGAATGAGATCCTCGTCCTCGGAGAGGAAGGCGACGATGTTCTGGAAGAAATCGGCGTTGCCGAGCACACCGTAGAACGAATTGCTGGCGAAGTCGGAATCTCCCACCAGCACGACGCGGCTGGTGCGCGCGGAGCCGGCCGGCACCGGGGTCCGGGTGGCCACCGCGGCGAGCGGCATGGGCCCGGCGATGTCAACGCCGTCACGGGTGGCGCGGCCAACCGTGAAGCTGTTCATGTCTGTCTCACCCCACGCCTCGGCGTCGGTGATGGCGAGGTACTGCACGTCGAGCCCCGCGCGCAGGGTGTCCTCGGGAATGTAGACCGGGCGCGCGCGGGTGAACATGGTGACGTAGTTGAAGCCCTCGGTGATGGGGTGTTTCTCGTAGCGGCGGACCTTGGCGACGGTGGCGTCGAAGGTGCGCTCACCCGCGTCGAGCACCAGGTCGTCCAGGATGACGGCGTCGAGCACCCGCAGGCGATAGCGGTCCAGCGCGCCGGCCAGGCGCGTGAAGTCGAAGCGGGGGTCGAGCATGAACAGCGCGGACCCGCCCGCGCGCAGGTAGCGGTCGATCGCCGTCACCTCGTCGGCCAGGTAGTCCTCGCGGGGGCCGGCGATGACCAGCACGTCGCAGTCCGCGGGCACCTCGCGCATGGTCAGCAGCGAGAGGGTGCGGACCGCGTAACCCTGGCCGGTGAGCGCACGGGTGGCGGCGCGATAGCCCTCGCGGGGAGAGCCGTCCACGTCGCGCTCACCATGCCCGTTGACGAAGTACAGCACCTTCTCGCGCACGCGTGTCACCTGCAGGATCGCGTTGGTCACGTCCTGTTCGGTGAGTGTGTGTATGCGGCGCACCACACCGTTGCACTCGATGACCACCTCGTCCACGGTGGCGCCGGCGCGTTCCGCCGCATCGGGGTTGCGGTCCGGGTCGATGAACTCGTAGCGAAATCGCGAGGACGCGCGCGCGTACAGGGAGAGCAACTCGTCGGCGCGGCTCCGATTGAGACTGCTCTGCCGGTAGAACCCGGTTGCGGTCACGTCGTGATCGAGCGAATCGAGCAGCGCGACCGACTGGGGTGCCAGCGTGTTGCGCTGGTTGCGGGTGAGATCAAACTGGTGTGAGCGGCGCACCGACGTCGCCTGGATGACCACCAGAATGGCCACGAAGAACAGTGTTGCGAGAACGGTGTCGGCACCGCGGCGGGTGGCCCGCCGCCGGCTGAACGCGGCCACCGCGGAGCGGTTGGCGACCAGCGCCAGAACCATGATGGCCGCACCCGCCACGACCAGGGCAGCGCGCGCGCCCACGGGCGCCACGCGGGCGGCGGAAAGAACCACCCCCAGGAAGAGCAGGGCCACGCCGGTGCCGGCGAGCAGGCGCCACAGCGCGGTGCGGTCCGGGGTATGCGAGGGCGTGGGCACGGCGCTTCAGCTCCTCCAGCGCGCGGATTCGAGCACGCGCGCGCACAGGAAGAGGAAGAAGACGGTGATGTTCGCGTAGAAGACCAGGTCGTTGGTGTCGATGATGCCGCGCGAGAAGCCGTCCAGGTGGCGCACGATGGAGATCTCGTTCAGCACGGCGGCCGCACCGGGCGAGACGAACGGGGTGATCCATCCCACGATCAGGAGCAGCAGGCCGCAGCCGAAGGTGGCCGCGCCCGCGACCAACTGGCTGTCGCTGAGCGACGAGAAGAATATCCCCATGGCGAGGAACGTCAGGCCCATCAGAAAGAGCCCCAGGTACCCGGACACCACCGCGCCGGTCTCCGGCGTGGAGAAGTAGTACAGCAAGGAGACGGCGGGGATCGTCATGGCCAGCATGACGAAGTACACGGTGGCCGCGGCCAGGAACTTCCCCAGGATCACGTCCCAGTCGCCCACCGGATAGGTGAACAGCAGCTCGGCGGAACCGCTGCGTCGCTCTTCCGCGAACAGGCGCATGGTAAGCAGCGGCAGCAGCAGCAGCAGGACGGCGCTCATGTTGCCGAACAGGGGCTGCAGTACGGAGAGGGTGAGACTCAGCGAGCGCGCCTGCAGCGGGCTCTGCATGGCCTGGATGGACGAGAGATTGAAATAGCCGAGCAGGTTGTAGAAGAAGTACCCGGACAGCAGCACGAAGATGGTGATCACGGCGTAGGCCACCGGTGACTGGAAGTAGTACGCGATTTCGCGCCGGTAGAGTGCGAGAACACGGCCCGCCATCATGCCTCCTTGGTGACGAGTTCTACGAACACGTCTTCGAGGGTGATGGAAGCGGCCGAGAGACCGCGCAGACCGATGCCGCCGGATGCCAGCGCGGCGGCGATGGCCTCGCGGGGGTCGGCGCCGGGCCGGGCGGTCACATGCGCGCGCACCACGCCGGCCTGCGCGGCGTTGGAGATATCGACCGAGGCAACGCCACCGACGCGCGCCAGGCACGCGCGTACCGCATCGGCTTCTCCGCGCGCCTCCACGTCGACGCGCAGGGCGTCACTGCCATGGGTTCGCAGGTTCTCAGGCGGGGCGTCGGCGATGAGCCGCCCGTGGTGGATGATGAGGACCCGCCGGCACAGCAGGCTCACCTCCGGGAGGATGTGGGTGCTGAGGACCACGGTTCGCCTTCCCGCGAGACCGCGGATCAGGTCGCGGATCTCGACGATCTGGCGTGGGTCCAGCCCCACGGTCGGCTCGTCGAGGAAGAGCACGTCGGGGTCGTCGAGCAGCGCCTGCGCGAGACCCACCCGCTGTCGGTAGCCCCGTGACAGCGCCCCGATGCGCCGGGTGAAGACGTCGCCGATGCCGCAGGCGTCCACCACCTCGGCGGTCCGCTCGCGGCGCCGCGCACGGCCCATGCCCTTGAGGCGGCCGACGAAGTCGAGGTACGCGGACACGGACAGGTCCCGGTAGATCGGGACGGTCTCCGGCAGGTAGCCGATTCGGGAGCGCACCGCCATGGAGTCCGATTCGACGTCGAATCCGGCCACACGCGCCCGGCCCGCGGTGGGTGGAAGAAAACCGGTCAGCATGCGCAGGGTGGTGGTCTTTCCGGCGCCGTTGGGGCCCAGGAAACCCACAATCTCGCCCTTTTCGATGGAAAAGGAAACGTCGTCCACGGCGGTCCGGGCCCCGTAACGCTTGGTGAGTCCAGTTACTTCGATCATACTCCACCGCTGAACAGGCGCGTATGCTATCGCGCCCTCCATCTGCCGTCAACGCGGCTCATCCGGGGCAGGGAGAAAAAAATTGCGTGGGGCCGGCTTTGCCCGTAACATTCTGCGCTCGACCGCGTAGAACCTCGTGTTCCAGCGGCGGAGGGTCCGCCGGGACCCGGTGTTCTCCTGGCAACCTGAAGGAAACGTAGGCTCATTCATGACTCGTGGCAAGACGATGCGCGCAGCGGCGGCCTTTGCGGCCGCACTTTTTGTTTTCTCGGTCGCATCACCGGCTCTCGCGGGGTCGGGTACTGGGTCGGTGGTCCGCTCGATCCTGCTGCCGGGACTCGGCCAGGCGCACGACGGCCACTACACGAAGGCCACGATCTTCGCCTCCGCGGCCATCGTTTCGTGGGTGGGGCTGTTCGCAACCCAGGTGGAGTACTCGCGCACGACGGAACGCTACGAAGGCTACAAGAACACCTACCTCTACTATAATGACCAGCTGGCGGCCGGGCAGGTCATCCTCGAGTCCGACATCCAGGCCACGTACGACAGCATGTCAAAGGCGTATTCGGAGGCCGACAGCGACGAGACGTGGCGCAACTTCTTCGTCGGTGCGCTGATCGTCACCTACGCCGTGAACATCGTCGATATCATCATCTCCCAGCCCGAGACGGGCGAGGTCCAGAAGGACCCGGCCATGTCGCTCGAGTGGACCGGCGAGCAGATGCGGGTCGTGCGCACCATTCGTTTCTAGGAGCCAACCCTCATGCGAGTTCCCCTGATCACCAGAAAGATCCCCACGCTCGCGGCGGCGCTGACGTTCGTAGCCGTGCTGCCCGTGCTCGTTGCCTGTCCCAAGCACGAGGACTTTCCCCAGCCCCTGGACGTGCAGCCCGTGCCGGTCCCGCAGAACTTCGTCATCACCCAGCCGGACCCGCAGGTGAACGATTACGATTTCCAGTGGACCATCGACGACCCCAACGGGATCGTGGACCGCTACCGCATCTACCTGGTGGGCGGGGAGTTCTCGGCCGACGAGCTGCTTTCGGAGACCGACCAGACCACGCTGCTGACCTCATTCCCGTTTTCGATCCAGGGACTCCGATTCGCGGTGTCCGCGGTGAGTAGCGAAAACGTCGAAGGCAGCCAGGCCCAGAAGATCGCCCCCTGATAACGCCATACAAATCAGTCTGTTATAGTTGTACCTTTGAGTAACCTGTAAGGCGCGGGGTCTCCCCCTGCGTCCGTGGTACGATCCGTGCAAGCCCCGCATGCCCCCCGTCTTTTCCCGGGGTGCACTTGGGAATGCAAGCCACCATCCGGATACCAGGGTACGACTCGTTCCAGCAGATCGCCGTGGGCGGGATGGCGGTCGTCTTCAAGGCGCGCAAGCAGTCATTGAAGAAGACCGTCGCCGTCAAGGTGCTGCTCCCGCATCTGGCCGCCGACGCGCGCTTCGTCATGCGCTTCCAGCAGGAGGCCGAGGCGGCGGCGAGCGTCCAGCACGACAACATCGTCAACGTCATCGACTACGGCCACGAGGACGATGCCTACTACATCGTGATGGAGTTCTACGACGGCCCGACCGTGGAAGAACTGCTGCGGGCGCGCCCGCGCATCCCGGTCGACATCGCGCTGAGCATCGCGCTGCACGTGGCCTACGGTCTGGATGCTGCGCACGCACAGAGCTTGGTGCACCGTGACATCAAACCGGCGAATATAATTCTGACGCGCCAGGGCGCCATCAAGATCGCCGACTTCGGCCTCGCCAAGGACGTCGAGAAGATCACGCTGGTCACCCACGACGGCAAGGTGGTGGGGACACCGGCATACATGTCGCCCGAGCAGACGCGCGGCGAGCCGGTTGACAAGCCCAGCGACATATTCTCGCTGGGCGTGGTGCTCTACGAGATGCTGGCGGGCAAGCGGCCCTTCGAGGGCAGCAGCTTCTCCGAGGTGATCGATCGGATCCAGTCGTTCCAGCCGCCATCCCCGTCGTCGTTGAACCCCGAGGTCGATGCCTCCGTGGAGAGCATCGTCAACGCCATGATGGCCAAGTCGCCGCTGCAGCGCATGCCCTCGATGCAGATGGTGTGCTCCGCCATCGATGCGGTGATGCGCGACCACGAATTCCAGATCGACCGTCGCGGCCTCAAGGATTTCTGCGCCGACCCGCAGGGATACAAGGGCGCACGCTCCAGCAAGAGCGGCACCGAGCGCGTGCGCAACTTCCTCGGGCGTATGGGACTGGGCACCGTTCCCGCCATCGAGGAGGACGCCGGCGTGGATCGGGTGCCCCCGCCCGCCAAGGTGGAACTCGACCCAACCCTCGACTACCGCATCACGCTCCTGAAGATCGACCGCGAACTGGAGACGCCGGACAGCTTCGCGCTCAAGCTGGCCATGCGCCTGAAGGCGCCGGTACCGCGCATGCGGTCGCTGGCCGCGCGCGCCCCCTGCGTGCTGGTGGAGCGGCTCCCCTACAAGAAGGCCCGCTGGCTGGTCAACGTGGTCAAGGAACTGGGCGGGGAGGCGCGCATGGACGCCATCGTGCCGCCGTCCGCCGTGGCCAGCGCGCGGCCGGAAGCGCCGCCGCCGCCGGTGCCGCCGGTGCCGGCACAGCCAGAACCGGAGTCACCGTCCGGGAAGGTGCAGAGTCCACGCAGCGTCCCCAAGGGCGCGATCGTCTGTCCGAGCTGCGGATGGGAGGAGGACATGGGCGCGAAGTTCTGCACCATGTGCCGCCACTCCTTCAACAAGACCGACAAGATCGACCTCAATGCCATGCGCCAGCCGGGTTTCGCTGACCCCGCGCAGAATCCGCTGTCGACCGACGAGAGCCCCGAACTGGTGCACCAGTCCCGGCGCAGGTGGCACGCGGAAGTGCCCGGCGGGCTGGTCATCGGCATCGGCGCGGCGCTGCTCCTCCTGCCGATCATCCTCTTCCTGGTAAACCTCGGTCGCTGAGTTCAGGCACCGAAGAGATCGTCCGTTGCCGCGTCGCCGGGATCCGCAACCGTGGTCTCCAGCAGGCGCGGGTACGCTCGGCGCAGGGGCGCCGGGGCCGGTGGCCGCCGGGCGGTAAGGATCGCTTCCAGCTCGAAGGCGTTGGCAGGCGCCTGGCCCCGAAAGTGATTGTTCAACACCACGAAGACGCGCTCGCTGCCGGCGGCCGCACGGCGGATCACAGCGGCCCAGGGCGAGAGCTCATCGGCCGAGTAGAGATAGTCGTAGCGGGCGTCGCGGCCCGCCTCGGCGCCGAACCAGTTGCGGTAGTTGCGGCCGTGGAAGCGGAAGTAGGCTCCGGCCGGACCGGGACGAAACCGGTACGGTGGACGCGACTCGCCGATCACGGGCTGGTCGATACCGCACACCGCAACGTCATGCGACTCGAGAAACGACTCGGCCGGTTCGCTGTTCCAACTGGCGTGACGAACCTCCAGTGCCAGCGGAAGCGGATCGAGCGATGCGACCAACGCGTCGACCCGCCGTCGCGCCGCGTCTTCGAAACGGAACGACCAGGGAAACTGGAGCAGAACGCAGCCCAGGCGGCCAGCGTCGAGCAGGGGCTGCATGGCGGCGCGAAACGCGTCCACTTCGCGCGGGCGGTCGAGGGGACCGTGCGTCATGGACTGGTGGGCCTTGGCGGTGAAGAGAAAGCGCGGATTGTGCGTGACGCGTTCCGCCCAGCGCCGGCATGTTTCCGGCGCGGGCACCCGGTAGAAGGTGCTGTTGATTTCGTCGAGGTTAAAGTACGATGCGACGTACTCGAGCGCGTCGAAACCGCGGGGACGCGGTGACGGGTAGAAGATCCCGTTCCAGTCCTCGTACTGCCATCCGGCGGGACCGATGTGCAGGCGCTCTTGGAGATCAACCGACAAGCCGTGCTCCCGGAGTCCGCCCGCGTCGCGGGCGCTGCGGATTATAACACGAGACGGCGCTTTGCAGCGATCACACGCACGATGAACCCACACCGTCCGGACGCAGCGGGAATCACCGAGTGGCGCGCAAGGCGAGCGCTGCTCGCCATCGTTGCGATCGGCGCCATCCTGCGCCTGTTCCACATCGGCTACCAGAGCCTGTGGGTGGACGAGATGCTCACGCTCGAGGTGGCGACCCCCAAGCCCGGCTATCCCATCTGGCAGCTGCTGCTTCACAATATCCACGGCCCGCTGCACACGTTCGTCGTGTTTCTGTTCCGCGGTGTGTCGGAGTCCGATGCATGGCTGCGGCTGCCCAGCGCCATCGCCGGCATTGTGTCGATTCCGCTTCTGTTCGGGTGGCTGCGGCCGCGGCTGGGCGCAAGGACGGCGCTGTGGAGTGCGCTGCTGCTCGCTATCAATCCGCTGCACATCCATTATTCGCAGGAACTGCGCAACTACGCGTTCGTGGTCTGTTTCGTGCTGGCCGGTTGCGTGCAGATCGACCGCCTGACGGCGGGCTGGTCGCGCGGGCGCGCATTCGGATTGTCATCGCTGGTTGCGGCGGCGGTGTTGTCGAACTTCTCGGCCGTGTTCGCATTCGCGGCGCAGAGCATTGCATTCCTGCGCGGTGCGGGGAGGTTGCGGGTTTGGTTGCCACGCTGGGCGGCTGTTGGCCTGATGGCCGCCGCGCTGTTATCGCCGTGGATCTATCGAGTCACCACCTACATCGATTTCGGAAGGCTGGCCACGCCGGTTATGCCCGGGCAGCTGGATCCATCCGAACGCCTGCGCGGCGAAACCACGTTCCGTTTCGAATCCATCCCCTACGCGGTGTACGCCTACTCGGTCGGTCTTTCCCTGGGGCCATCGCTGCGCGAGTTGCACGGTGACGCCTCGCTCGGCTCGGTGGTGCAGCGCCACGCCGCGGTCGTGTTGTGGGTGGGGCTGCTGTTCGGAGCCGTGACCCTGGCGGGCCTGCGCGCGGTGCGGCGCGCCATGGGGTGGGGAGGCCTGCTGGAGATGGCGGGATACCTGCTCATTCCACTGGTGGCGACGCTGCTGCTGAACTGGCAGAACGCAAAGGCGTTCAATGTCCGCTACGTGCTGGTGGGGTTGCCCGCGTACGTCGCCTTTCTCGCCGCGGGTGTGACGTCGCTGCGCGCAACGAGGCGGCTGTGGGTGGGCGGGGCGCTGGCCGCCACCAGCCTGCTCTCGCTCGGAAACCACTACTTCAACCCGCGCTTCGCCAGGGAAGACGTCAAGCGCGCCGTGGCAGGGGTTGAAGCCCGCGCGGACGGACGGGAGTGCATCTTCGCGCCCACGGTGTGGCCGGTGGTGCGGCACTACCTCACCACGGATGCGCCGCTCCACTTCGTCTACGGGGGCCCGCCGGGAGTGGCGCAACGACAACTCGACGCGATGTTCGCACAGTGCGACACGTTCTGGTATCTGCGCGCGCGCCCGTGGGTCGATGACCCGGACGGTCGTGTGCGCGACGAGATTGAACGACGCTGCGAACCGCTGGATCATTTCAGCACCGCCGGTGTCGAAGCCACCCGCTACCGCGTGAAGCAACCTCTCGCTCCCGAATAGCTCCTTCTCATTGTCGGCTCGACGGGCGTGGACGATTACCGATCCGACGCGATTTCCGCAGCGCGATTTCAAATGCTTCGCGCGAGGACCATGAGCGGAGGAGCGGTAATCGTACACGGCAACGTGAAACATCCCACTGTAATGAGCCGGGAGAAACCCCGCTCCCCGCGCTTCCTCCGGTTGGGACGATTCGTGCAACGGACGGGCTCGGCGGACGACATGTCCCGCCGGCCAGGGTTTCATTGCCGCCCGTGCGAGGCATCGCGCGGAATCGCGGGTAATCCGTTGTTCGAAGGAGACACAGATGACTTCGCCCCACAACCGTCGTCGCGCCAGTTGCGTGTGGCTGATTGCGACGCTTGCTCTTGCATCGTGCGCCAGCCGCCCACCCGTTCGCGAGGCCGACGACTCCGTCCGCCTGTTGCGGGCCGAATACCTCCAGGCCAACCCGGGTGGTGAGTTCAATCCCAACATCCAGCGCAGCGAAGTGGCGCTGGGCATGCGCTTCGAGGACGTCGTCGCCTCCTGGGGAATCCCGGACGCGCGCGAGCGTAACGGCGACGGGGTTCACGAGCGGTGGACCTACAGCGTCACCGATCGCTGGAATGGCGACTGGGTGCGCTACGACCTCGTGTTCGAGAAGAAGGCGCTCGCGTCATGGGAAACCATGCGCAACGTGGCTTCCAGCCACGCCCTGACCGAACGGGGCGCGGCACCCGCCGCGCCGCCGCTTCCCGCATCCAGCTCCGCCGGGCTGACCGCCGGGGGCGTGGTCCGTCGCTGACCCTGCCCGCTGCCGCCCTCGCCCGGTCCCACGGTTCGCCCGTGGGGCCGGGCTTATCTTGACACTGCCAGAACCCACCGCTACAGTGCACTTGCGTCGTAATCCGCGACGCGAACGATGTTTACAGGCGCCGCCGCAAGAGGGGCAGCCTTCGTGAGGAGAATGGAGCCATGAATCCCAAGATGCCGCCCGTGACGCTCGAGAGGCTCTCGACGAGCGAATTCGACAATATCCGCGAACTGCTCGAAATGCTCATGTCCGAGCACACCCCCGCCAAGCACAAGATCAAGATGAAGACCAGCTTCGGCTGGGAGCCTCCCATGAACGTATTCGAGACGGACGGGGAGTTCGTGGTGATCATGGACATCTCGGGAATGTCGCGCAAGGACATCGCGGTGGCAACCGACGGCGCGATCCTGCGCATCAGCGGCGTGCGCAAGGATCTCATTCCTCCCGGCAAGAAGCAGTTTCACTCGCTGGAGATCCAGGTGGGACCGTTCCAGCGCATGATCGGGATTCCGTCCCCGGTGGACGCGGGCAGCCTGACGACCCGCTACGACAACGGCCTGCTGGAGATCCGGCTCAAGAAGTCGGCCGAAGGGCCGGGGCGTCGTCGCGTAGAGATCGAGTAGCGCACACCAACCAGGAGTTACCGGTGAAGTCTCGCAGCACGCTCGAGTTCGAAGATACGGGGATCCAGGCGGGGAGCATTCCCCGCGAACTGGCCATCCTGCCCATCAACGATGCGGTGGTCTTCCCGCTGATGATGGTCCCGCTGATTCTCCGCGATCCCGCATTGTTGCGCCTGGCCGACGAAGCCCTGGCCGAGCACAAGATCATCGGCGCGTTCACGCAGCGCAACCAGGAGACCGAACACCCCGGGCCCGAGGACATCTACTCGGTGGGCACGGCCATCCACATCCAGAAGATGATCCGTTTTCCCAACGGCGAAATGCGCCTGCTGGCGCAGGGGATCTCGCGGGTCAGGCTGGCCGAGGTGACACAGGTGGTTCCGTACCTCAAGGGGCGGGTGGAGCCGCTGGACGAGGTGGACGTCGAGAACGACGTGCACAAGGCGTACGCGCAGAACGTGATCCGGACCTTCTCGCGCATGGTGGACGAATCGGACACCCTCGCCGACGAGCTGAAGATCATCATCAACAACATCAAAGAGGGTGGGCGCATGGCGGACGTCATCGCCACCAACCTCAACATCGAGCTGGACCGCAAACAGAAACTCCTCGAGGAGATCGACAGCACGGAGCGTCTCAAGCTGCTGGCACGCTATCTCGCCGATGAAATGGAAGTGATGAAGCTGGGGCGCAAGCTGCAGGCGGACGTCAAGAAAGAGATGGATCGCGAGCAGCGCGAGTACTACCTGCGCCAGCAGTTGAAGGCCATCCGCCGCGAACTGGGCGAAGACGACGACCGCACCGTTGAAGCCGAGGACCTGCGCACCAAGATCGAGGCGGCACAGCTGTCCGACGTCGCGCGCGACACGGCCATGAAGGAGCTGGACCGCCTGGAGAAGATGTCGCCCGGGGCGGCGGAGTACACCGTCTCCAAGACGTACATCGACTGGATTTTGGAACTGCCCTGGGTTGCCACTACCGACGACAACCTCGACATCACGCAGGCGGAGAAGGTGCTCCACGAGGACCACTACGACCTGGAGCGGGTCAAGGAGCGCATCCTCGAGTTCCTGTCGGTGAAGAAGTTGAAGCAGTCCATGAAGGGCTCCATCATCTGTTTTGCGGGCCCGCCGGGGGTGGGGAAGACGTCGCTGGGCAAGTCCATTGCGCGCGCAATGGGACGCAAGTTCGTGCGCATTTCGCTGGGCGGCATGCGCGACGAGGCGGAGATCCGCGGTCACCGCCGCACCTACATCGGCGCGCTGCCCGGTCGCATCATCCAGGGCATGCGCACCGCGGGCAGCAACAACCCCGTGTTCATGCTGGACGAGATCGACAAGCTCGGCGCGGACTTCCGCGGCGACCCGGCCGCGGCGCTGCTCGAGGTGCTCGACCCCGCGCAGAACGACAGCTTCGAGGACCACTACCTGAACATCCCGTTCGATCTCTCAAAGGTGCTCTTCATCGCCACCGCCAACGTGCTGGAAACCATTCCGCGCCCGTTGCTGGACCGCATGGAGATCATCGAGATCCCCGGGTACATCACCATCGACAAGATTGAGATCGCGAAGAAGTATCTGCTGCCGCGGCAGCTGGACGAGAACGGCATCCCACCCAAGCTGCTCAAGGTCACCGACGAGGGACACCGTTTTATCATCCGCAAGTACACGCGCGAGGCGGGGGTGCGCGAACTGGAGCGCAAGCTGGCCGGCATCTGCCGCAAGGTGGCACGCCGCATCGCCAGCGGCAACAAGCGCCCGGTGCGCATCAGCGAGCGCACGGTGGCCAACTACCTGGGGCAGGAGGAGTACCGCAGCGAGATCGCGCGCAAGAAGCCGGCGGTGGGCGTGGTGACCGGGATGGCGAAGACGTTTGACGGCGGCGAGATCCTGTTCATCGAGGCGGTGAAGATGCGCGGCAGCGGGCACCTGCGACTCACCGGGCAGCTCGGGGGCGTGATGCGGGAGAGCGCGGAGGCGGCCATGTCGTTCATCGCGTCCCAGTACCTGCCGCGCGCCAAGGACAAGGAGTTCTTCCAGAAGTACGACATCCACATCCATGTCCCCGCCGGTGCCGTCCCCAAGGACGGACCCAGCGCGGGCGTGGCCATCGCCGCCACCATCGCCTCGCTCCTGTTCGACAAGCCTGCCCGGAATGATGTCGCCATGACGGGTGAGATCACCCTGACAGGCCAGGTTCTGGCCATCGGGGGGCTCAAGGACAAGGTGATCGCCGCCCACCGGGCCGGCATCCGCACCGTTCTTTTCCCGGAGTCCAACCGCCGGGATGTGGACGAAATTCCGGATATCATCAAGAAGGACTTGAACTTGGTGCCCCTGAACCGTGCGGCCGAGGCCATCGACAAGACCCTGATCTGGGACTGATTGGCCCTTGTCTTGCAATACCTTAGACGGTTTTGGGTGAGGACCGGACCGTGACCACCACAGCACTGACACATTCGCGGGACCGCGCGGTGGAGTTTCTGACTCCGCTGCTGGGGCGTATGGTTCGCCACGAGCCGTTCTCGCTGCCATCGGACATCAACGACCGCAGCCGCGTGCTCGTGGTCGACTCCGGAGACCTCACCGAACTGCTTTTCTTTGCACCGGTCCTCAACCACCTCAAGCGCCGTTATCCGGGCATGCGCATCACCGTGCTGGTGCGCGAGGGCAACGGCGAACTGATCCGTACGCTGGAGCCCATCAGCGAGATGATCAGCTACGAGTCCGAACACCTGACGTTGTTCTCCAGCACGTTCTTCGGCCTGCTGCGCCGTATCCGCAGCCGCGGCTTCGACGTGGTCTTCCTGCTGGGTCGCGAGTTCAGCTTCGCCCGCTCGCTCGCGGCGCTGGTTTCCAACGCGAAGTTGCGCGTCGGTTTCTCGCAGCGCTTCACCTATCCCTTCGTCAACTGCGAGATCCGCTCCAGCCAGAGCGGGCAGTACGAAGCCCCGCGTGCGCTCAGTTTCCTCTCCGTGCTGGGGCAGAGCCCGGGTGACAACGTAATGGCGTGGAAGCTCCCCGACGCGGACGTGCGCTGGGCCACGCAAATGATTCATTTCCGCCGCACCGACAAGGACGGGATGATCATTGCGGTGGATCCCGGCATGGGCAAGGGCAACCACCGTCTGGTGGACACGGCCATGGCCTACGTCGCCAGCGAGGTGGCGCGGCGCAACGGGGCCAAACTGCTGCTGCTGTCCCACAATCTGGACGCGAAGGGCATGGCGCGTTTCCGCTCGCTGGTCAAGGCGCCGGTGGTGGACGTCGAGCCCAAGAACGTCAAGGAAGCCCTTGCGCTCCTCTCTCGCGCCGATCTAGTCTTGGCCGGCAATACGGACTATTTCCATTTCGCGGTCAGCATGAGACGGCCGACGATTGGTTTCTTCACGCGATTCGATGGCATCAACTGGTTCCCCAGATCCGCCCCACACGTCCAGATCATCCAGGGTGTGCGGGGCCAGAAGGTGTCGGTCGACGAGGTCTGCTCCAAGATCGACACGCTCCTGCAACTCGCAAAGCGCTAGCGCCGCGCGGGCGCTTCCTGCATATTGTGCGTCGGTGCCCCCCGGGGGGGAGCCCGCTCCATGAATACCTACCAACGCCTGCTCGGTTACGTGCGCCCGTACTGGAAGCGCCTGGTCCTGCTGTCGATCACGGTGACGATGTTCGCGTCCCTGAGCGGGGTGTCGCTCACGCTCATTCCGCCCTTCCTGCGCGTGATCCTCGACAAGGAACCGCCCGCGGCCAGCGCACCCAGCGGTGAGGGGCTGCCGCTGCCGGCGTGGATGGAGAGCGCGCGGGTGGATGTGAAGACCGCGTTCGAGGGATGGATGTACGCAGGGGATGCCAACGAGCGCCTGGCCCGCTTCATCATCGCACTCATCTCGCTCATGCTGGTGAAGAACATCTTTGGGTACATCCAGACCTACTTCACCGAGTACCTGGAGCAACGCGTCCTGTTCCGCGTGCGGCGTGACATCTACGGCCACATCCTGGATCTGCCGCTGTCGTATTTCGACCGCGAGCGCGCCGGTCATCTGATTTCGCGTGTCACCAACGACGTGTCCATGCTGCACGGCGCTGTGATCGGTGTCGCAGCCAGCGTGATGCGCAACGTGCTCATGACCCTGCTGGCGGTGGTTATCATTCTCACCGTCAGCTGGCGTCTCACCCTGCTGGTGGTGTGCATCATTCCCATTAACGTGCTGCTGATGGACCTGGTGGGGCGCAAGCTGCGCGGGCGCAGCCGGCGGGCACAGGAGGGCATGGCCGACATGACCGCGAGTCTCGAGGAGACCATCGGCGGCGTGCGCCTGGTCAAGGCCTTCGGGACGCGAGAGCAGGAGGAGGCGCGGTTCGGCCGCTACAG
Organism: Candidatus Krumholzibacteriia bacterium; assembly: GCA_029865265.1. Lineage (NCBI taxonomy): Bacteria > Candidatus Krumholzibacteriota > Candidatus Krumholzibacteriia > Candidatus Krumholzibacteriia bacterium. The sequence continues at coordinate 29,864 of JAOUHG010000005.1, forward strand.
CTATCGCCACATGATGCAGTTCATCAAGATGAAGTTGTATGCGGCGCTCTCCGCGCCGACCTCGGAGTTGCTGGGCACCACCTCGTTCGCGGTGGTGCTCTGGTACGGCGGGCACCGGGTGCTGGCCGGCGGCATCCCCGCGGAGAACCTGGTGATGTTCGTGGCGGCCATGCTGTTCGTGATTACGCCGCTGAAGAACCTGAGCAAGCTCAGCACCGTCGTGCAACAGGCCAACGCGTCGGCGCAGCGCGTGTTCGACCTGCTGGATGTGCCCGGTGAACCTCTGGACCGCGGCGGCCGCGAGGCCGTGTTCGAGCGCGAGTTGCGTTTCGAGCACGTCAATTTCGAATACGAGCGCGGCGAGCCGGTGCTGCGCGACGTGAGCGTGAGCGTCGCGCGCGGGGAAGTGGTGGCCATCGTGGGATCGAGCGGTGCGGGCAAGACCACCTTCGTCGATCTCATCCCCCGTTTCTATCAGCCCAGCGGCGGGCGCATCACCCTGGATGGCGTGGACACGCGCGAGGTGTCGCTGTCGTCGCTGCGCGCGCTGATGGGGATCGTCACCCAGGATACCATTCTGTTCAACGATACCATCGCCAACAACATCGCCTACGGGAGCGCCGGCGCCACGCGCGAACAGATCGAGAACGCGGCGCGCACGGCCAACGCGCATGACTTCATCACCGGTTTCACCCACGGCTACGACACGGTGGTGGGTGATCGCGGCGCGCAGCTCTCCGGGGGACAGAAGCAGCGCCTCGCCATTGCGCGCGCCATTCTGCGCGATCCGCAGATCCTGATATTCGACGAGGCCACCAGTGCGCTCGACAGCGAGAGCGAACGCCTGGTGCAGGACGCCATGGACCGCCTGCTGGAAGGACGGACCACATTCGTCATCGCCCACCGGCTTTCCACCATCCGCCACGCGGATAAGATCCTGGTGCTGGATCGCGGCTGCCTTACCGAGCACGGAACCCACGTCGAACTGCTCGAACGCCGCGGTGTCTACCACCGCCTCTACCAGCTGCAGTTCGGCCACGCCACCGCATGACGCCATCGTTCAGCGCACCGGAGCGACGCCGCCGGACGGCGGTAATCGCCCCCAACTGGCTGGGCGATGCGGTCATGTCGCTGCCGGCCATCGCCGGCCTGGGCGCGGACGCGGACGTCGCCGTGCTCTGTCCGCGCTACACGGCGCGCGTCTTCTGGGGCGCCCCGGGTGTGGCGGAGGTGTGGGTCGACGGCGCCGCCGGGCGTCTGAGTCGTATCCGGGAACGGGCGCGCGCGCTGCGCGCCTACGGCACGTCGGCGGCGCTGGTGCTGCCCCCGTCGCTGTCCAGCGCGCTGGGGCCCTGGCTGGCCGGCGTTCGAACGCGGGTTGGATTCGCCAGCGATGGGCGGCGCCCGCTCCTCTCCGAGGCGCCGGCCGTGCCGCCGCGCACCCTCCACTTGAGCGAGGCGTACCGGCAGCTGTCGTGGCGCCTCGGCGCACCACCCGGCGGCTCGGGGGATCCGCGCCTGCGGGTGTCGGCGGCGGAACGGGAGGCGGTGGCCGCACGGCTGTCGCACGCCGGCGTGGGGGGGGATTACGTGGTGGTGGTTCCGGGGGCCGCCTTCGGTCCCGCGAAGGCGTGGCCATGGGAGCGGTACAACGACCTGTGCGGACGTCTGGCGCGGGATGTTCCGGTGGTGGTCACCGGGGGGTCGGGCGACCGCGGCGTCTGCGAGCGGGTGGCGGGTGGCCGGGCCGGGGTGGTCAACCTGGCCGGAGACACCACCCTGGGAGAGTTCTTCGCGCTGGTGAAGGGCGCGCGTGCCCTGGTGGCAAACGACAGCGGGGCACCGCACGTCTCGGCCGCGCTCGCGACGCCGACGGTGGTGCTGTTCGGCTCAACGGCGCCCGCCTGGACGGCGCCGCGCGGCGGACCGGTGCAGGTGCTCCAGCACGCGGTGCACTGCAACCCCTGCTTCCGCCGCCGGTGTCCCACGCAACTCGAGTGCTTCAACGGGATTGCGGTGGAGGACGTGGAGGCGGGTGTGCGCGCCTTCCTGGCCCGGCCGGCCGCCGGCGTCACGCCGCGGGCCTGAAAGACGGGCCGAGAAAGCCTTCGCCCGGGCCCCGCTGGCTGGGCTAATATTCCCGCTCGAAACCGATGAACCGCTTCCTGGACATTCTTGCGTCCTTCTCCGGGCTCCGTGTGGGCGTGGTGGGGGACTTCCTTCTGGACCAGTACGTGCTGGGCACGACCGCGCGCGTCTCGCGCGAGGCGCCCATCGTGGTGGTGGACTACCAGGACACGGTGTACCACCCGGGTGGTGCCGCCAATGCGGCCCAGAACGTGACCGCGCTCGCGGGCGCGGCGGTGGCGGTGGGGGTGCTCGGGGCGGACCGCGAGGGCGACGCGCTGCAGTCCCTGCTGGCCGGCCGCGGGGTGGACACGGCGCACCTGATGCGGCCCGAGTCCGCGGTCACGTCGACCAAGCTGCGCATTCTGGCCGGAGAGATGAACGCACAGAAGCAACAGGTGGCCCGCGTGGACCGGTCACACCACGTGACACTGGACGCCGCACAGCGCAAGCGGCTGCACGCGGCGGTTGCGCACGCGGCGCAGTCCTGCGGCGCGTTGCTGCTCGCGGACTACGGGCTGGGTGTGCTGGACGGCGAAACCATCGAACTCGCCATCGGCGCGTGCCGGTCGCGCGCGGTTCCGGTGGTGGTGGACAGCCGCCATCGCATGCGGGCGTTCCGCGGGGCCACCGTGGCGACGCCCAACGAGGTGGAGGCGATCGCCGCGCTGGAACTCGCGGACGAGAGCGCACTCACCGATCCGGCGGCGCTGCGCCGGGCGGCGGCAAAGACCGGGATCGAGAGCGTAATCGTGACGCGTGGCAGCAAGGGAATGGTCGTGTGCGGTGCTGACGGTGTCGAAAGCGTCGGGATCGCGGGCAACACCGCGGCGACCGACGTGACCGGCGCGGGCGACACCGTGTCGGCGGTGGTGGCGCTTTCGCTGGCGGCGGGTGCGACGGTGGGGGAAGCCGCGCGCATGGCGACCTTCGCCGCCTCGGTGGTGGTGATGAAGCGCGGCACGGCTACGGCGTCTCCGGAGGAGGTGCGCGCCGCGATCGAATCCGGTGGGGCGCGATGAAGGGCGGGGTGGTGTCGGTCTGTGGCGACATCGAGGCGATTCGCGCCGTGATCGCCGCCGCGGCGGCGAAGCGCGTCGTGCTGGCCAACGGCTGTTTCGACCCGCTGCACGTGGGGCATGCGCGCTACCTGGCCGACGCGGCGGGCCATGGTGATTTCCTGGTGGTGGCCGTCAATGACGACACGGGCACGCGGCGCATCAAGGGGGAGGGCCGCCCGGTGGTGCCGGCGCGGGACCGAGCGGCGCTCGTTGCCGCGCTGGCCTGCGTGGATGCGGTGCTGCTGTTCGGGGACGACACCGTGGAGCGATTGTTGCGCGGTATTCGACCCGCCGTGCACGCGAAGGGAACCGACTATACCGCCGAGACGGTTCCGGAGCGTGAGATTGCACGCGAACTCGGCATCGAGACCGTGATCGCGGGCGATCCCAAGACCCACGCATCGCGGGAGGTCGTGGCACGGGTGCGCGCCGTTTCGCGCAACGGGCCGCCGGGTCCCGCAGGCGAATGAAGCCGCCGCGGGACCGCATCCTCGTCACGCGTCTCAACTTCCTCGGCGACGTCGTGCTGTCGCTGCCGCTGGTGGATGCGTTGCGCGACGCCTGTCCCGGCGCCGAAATAGACTACCTCACACGCCGCCCCGGCACGGAATTGCTCGCCGGCGATACCCGTTTTGCCGCGGTTTTTGAACAGCGCCCCGGCGTGCTCGCGGCGTTGCGCCTGGTGCGCGCGCTGCGCGCCCGCCGTTACCGTGCGGTGATCGACCTGTATTCCAACCCGCGCAGTGCGTGGCTCACGTGGAGCACGGGCGCACCACTGCGCGTGGGCGGCGATCGCCGCGGACGCCGCCATCTCTACACGCATCCGGTCAGCGTGCCGCAGTCGATCCGGCGTGTGACCGACATCTTCATGCAGTACGGTGCACCGCTGGGTGTCACCGGAAGCGCCACGCTGCCGTCACTTTCGATCCGCGCCGACGAACGTGCGCGCGCGGATCACACGCTTGAGCGCCGGGGGGCGGTTCGCCGGCCGCTGGTCGGCGTGCACCCCGGGGGGAAGTGGAGTGTCAAGCGCTGGCCGACGGCGGGGTTCGTGGAACTCATCCGCACGCTGAGCGCGCAGCTGGGTGCGGAGGTGATCGTGTTCACCGGGCCGGGGGAGGTGGCGGCCACCGAGGCGGTACGAGCGGAGATCGGAGACGAGGCCCGCTACGCGCCGCCGATGGCCGTGCGCGAGCTGGCCGCGATGCTCTCGCGTCTGGACGCCATGGTGGCGTGCGACGGGGGCGTGATGCACGTGTCGGCCGCGGTGGGAACGCCCACGGTGGGAGTCTTTGGCAGCAGCGAACCGTCGGTGTGGTTTCCGTACGCGGGGCACGGTCCGTACCGCGCGGCGTTCATCGACGTACCGTGCCGGCCGTGCCATCGGCACGAGTGCCCGCTGGGACACACCCGGTGCCTGAACGATCTCTCCGCTGCGGCGGTGCTGGCACAGGTGCGTGACGTGCTCGCGTGGAAGCGCAGCGGGGCGTCGGCATGAGCGTTCGCGAGGAGTGGGTGGTGGCGATCCGCCTGCGTCAGCTCGGGGACGTGCTGGCGGCGCTCGACTCGGTGCGCGCGCTCAGGCAATTTGCACCGCAGCGCCGCGTGGCCTACGTGGTGGACGCGCCGTTCGACCAGGTGCTGAAGGGACTGGCGTATATCGACCGCGTGATGGTGGCGCCGCGGCGTGGCGGCGCGCCGGCGTGGATCCCATTCGTGCGCCAGTTGCGCGCGCTGCACCCGGTGGCGGCGATCGATTTTCACGGCAGCGCCCGTTCGGCGCTGATCTCGCTGATGTCGGGTGCGCCGATGCGCGCCGGGTACGACGTGCGCGGCCGCGGTCTCGCCTACACCGTTCGTGAGCCGCGGGGAGAGTTTCATGACGGCGTGCGCATTCCGCACACCCCGCTGGTGTGGGGCGCGCGCCTGGCGCGTCACGCCGGGGCCGCCGCCGCCGGCAGCGTGCCGCCGGCGTTGCGGGTGGACGAGAAGAGCCGTGAGCAGGCGCGCACCCGGTTGATCGAGGCGGGTGTGGACGCCGCGGTGATCGACGGCGGCCGGCTGGTGGGGTTGAACCCGGGCCGACCGGTTGCGTCCAAGTTCTGGGCGCCCGGGCGCTTCGCGGATCTCGCGCGTGCCATCGCGGGCGACGGTGGCCAGGCGCTGGTGATGTGGGGGCCGGGCGAAGAAGCGCTGGCGCAGAGCATTGCGTCGCAGTCGGGCGCGGTGGTGTCGCCGTCGTTTGCGCTGCGCGACGTCACCGGCGCGCTGGCCAACCTGGCCGCACTGGTGAGCATCGATTCCGGATTGAAGCATCTCGCGGTATGCGCGCGCGTTCCAACCGTCACCGTGTTTGGATCCACCGATCCGCGCGAATGGCACATGGGCGGCGCGCGAGACGCGTACTTGTGGAAGGGACTGTCGTGCTCACCGTGTCGGCGCCTGTCGTGTCCATACGGTGCGCCCTGCATGGACCTTGCCGTGGATGACGTGATGACCGTGCTGCGCAGGACGCTGGAGGCGGCGGCATGAGTTGGCTACGCGTGCTGATGGTGGATTCGGAACGCTCCTGGCGTGGCGGGCAGGAGCAGGTGCGCCTGCTCATGAAGGGGCTGGTGGCCGAGGGCGCGGCGGTGACGCTGGCGGCGCCGCCCGAGGGTGCGTTGTTCGAGCGCGCCGCAGCGCTCGATGTGGATCGCATCGCCTGGAACGGCCGTGCCACGGGCCTGGGTGCGCTGCGCCGCGCCATGGCGTCGGGGCGCTTCGACATCGTCCACTCGCACGCGTCGCGTGCGCACGGCGCCGTGTCGGCCGCGCGCGTGGGGCTCGCGGCGCGGCCGCCGCACGTGGTCAGCCGCCGGGTGGATTTTCCGGTGGGCAAGGGGTTGCCCGGGCGCTGGAAGTACCGCCGCGGCGCGGACGCGTACATCGCCATCTCACGCCAGGTGCGCGAGGTGTTGATCTCCGGCGGCGTGCCGCCCGCGTCGATCGACGTGGTTCCCAGCGGTATCGATCTGGACAAGTTCGCCCGCGGCCGCGAGGCGACGGCGGTGCGCGCCGAGTTCGGTCTCGACGGTGCCACGCGCGTGGTGGGCAACATCGCCGCGCTCGCGCCGCACAAGTCACAGTCGGACCTGCTGCGTGCGGCGGGACACGTGCTTGCCACGCGCGACGATGTTCGCTTCTTCGTGGTCGGGGAGGGGGCCCTGCGCGCGGACCTTGAGCGGCTCGCGGGGAGCCTGGGCATCGCTGGCCGGGTGGTGTTCACCGGGTTCCGGCCCGACGCGCTGGATCTGTTGCGAATGTTCGATGTGTTCGTGATGAGTTCCTACCTGGAAGGGCTGGGAACTTCGATCATGGACGCCCAGGCGGTGGGAATCCCGGTGGTGGCCACGCGCACCGGTGGCATTCCCGAGATCGTCGAGGACGGCGAGAGCGGGCTCCTGGTTCCGCCCCGTTCCCCGGACTTGCTTGCGGCCGCGATTCTGCGCATGCTTGACGATGAAACCCTGCGTGAGGCGTGCATCCGGGGCGGTCGCGAACGATCGCACGGATACGACTACCGCAACACGGTGTACAAGACCCTGGACGTCTATCGCCGCCTCTGTCACGCGAATCACCCCCCTGGAGAAAAGGACGCCATCCGATGAAGCACGCTGCGATGTTCCTGTGCCTGCTGATTCCAGCCGTCTTTGCAACGTTGCGTCCTGCTGCCGGGGACGGTGTCGCAGCCCCCGTGGATTCCAGCTATACCTTCTATGATTCGTTGTACGCGGACGAACTGCCGCCGGACAGCACCATCATCCTGGCGCCGTCCCACGTGGGTTTTGGCGCCGGTGAGAAGCTGGTGTTCTCGGTGCAGTACGGTCTGATTACCGCAGGCGAGGCGACACTGGAGGTGCGCAACGTGGCGACCATCCGCGGTCGTCCCGCCTATCGAATCGTATCGGACGCCCGCACCAACGAGTTCTTTTCCAAGTTCTACGAGGTGCGCGATCGCTACGAGTCATTCGTGGACACCACCGAGTTGTACAGCCTTCACTATGAGAAACATGTCCGCGAGGGAAAGTTCAAACGCGATGAATCCGTGGAATTCGACCAGATCGGACACAAGGCCATTTACAAGGACAAGACCGTGCCCATCCCGCCGATGGCGCAGGATGTCCTCTCGGCGCTTTACTACGTTCGCACCCTGCCGCTGGAGGTGGGGCAGTCGATCGCCATCGCTAATCACATCGATGGCAAGAACTACCCCCTGGTGGTGAAGGTGCACCGGCGCGAGCGCGTCAAGGTGGACGCGGGCGAGTTCGACTGCCTGGTGGTGGAGCCGATCCTGCGCGGCCCCGGTGTTTTCACCCAGAAGGGGCGTCTCACCGTGTGGCTGACCGACGATGCCGTGCGCATGCCCGTGCTCATGAAGAGCAAGGTGGTCATCGGGCACGTGGCGGCGATTCTGAAGTCCTACCAGATCGCGCCCGGAAAGGGCGGGCGGTAGTCCGCCGGGGGCACGGAGATTGCAGACCCCGGCAGGGAGCCACGCGGCTTCCACAGCCATGAAGTCACAGACACTCCCAGAATCCCGCCGCGGTGCGGTTCCGCGCGTGCTCGACCGCGGGCTCGACATCGCGCTGCGTGTGGTCCCGGTGGCGGCGCTGGTTGCGGTCGGAGCCTTCTTCGCCGCGCAGCAGGCGGTGCGTCCCTCCCACCGTGCCATCAAGGCCCTGGTCATCATGGGCCTGATGACGCTGATGTTTCGCTTCGACATGGTGTGGTCGGTGTATCTCTTTGCGCTCCTGTTTCCGTTCCCCAGCGGCATTTCGATTGGCAGTTCCAACAACGTGCTGATGACGATCATTCCGATGATCTGGGCGGTGCGCGCGTCCTCGTCGAAGATTCCGCTGACCCACCGCACGCCGATCGATCGCCCGGTGGCGTTGTTCCTGCTCGCGTTCGTGGTGTCCATGATCACCATCAGCGACTCGCTGGTCCTTGCGCGGGGAGTCGGAGTGCTGTGGCGGAACCTCACCGCGTGCGCGTTTGCCTACTCAATCATGATGTTCGTCAACGACGAGACGCGCCTGTTCCGCCTCGGCAAGATCATGTGCGTGGCGTGTTTCCTGGTGATGATCACGGCGGTCATGGAGCTGTTCTTCCCCGGAGCGGCCCTCATTCCCGGCTGGATCGGCCTGGCCCGGAACTTTGGCGAGGGACAGCTGTCCCGCCGCATCGAGGGGTTGCGCGTCGGTGGTGCTTTTGAAAGCCACGGGATGCTAGCGGACTTCGGGACGCAGATGATTCTGTTCATGGTCTTCTACTTCCTGCGCGCACGCAATCCGGCGGAGAAGAGCTTCTGGCTGGTGGCGGTGGGGACCACGCTGGTGGCGATTCTCGCGACGGCGAACCGGGGCGCGACCACCGGGTTGCTGATCGGATTGACCATGGCGCTCTTCTTTTTCAGGCGGACCATCGGAACGGCGCGTGTCATCCTGCTGGTGGTCTTCGGGCTCTCGACGCTGTACGTGATGGACAGCGTGCTCAGTGAGCGGACAATCGCGGTGTCGGTGTTCGATCGTTTCCAGCAGACCGAATTTGAGGGTTTCGTCCCCGAGAACAGAACCATGACCTGGAGGCCGGCCCTCGACTACGCCATGGAGAGCCCGCTCATCGGTCACGGCCCCTACTACGGAACCGGTATCGGGCTGACCAAGCGCTACTGGCCGCACAACGGCTACCTCTTCTACCTGGTCACGCTGGGCTTGCTTGGGCTGGGCGGGTTCCTGTGGGTGATGTGGGCCGTGTTCCGGGAGTCCCGGCTGTGGCGGCTTCCTGGGGTGCGCGGCACGCCCCTGGGGACATTTCTGGCCCTCGGGCAGATATGGTTTGTCGTGTTGGCAGTGGAGCAGCTGCGCACCGATCACCAGCGCGACGACATCTATCCCTACATCGTCTGGATGTGCTTCGGCGTGGTCGTGGCGACGGCCGCGCTCGTGCGCCGCAAGCTGGCGGCGCAGGCCAACGGCGTCAGTGCGACGTCGCGTTGATGCGGTCGGTCACGTCCTGAAAATCATACAGGTGCTGGAGGTCGAGGTAGGCGTAGCTGCGGTCGGGGAGCAGCGGGAGACCGGTGTCGAAGAGGCAGTTGAAGAGCATGCGGAACGTGTTTACCGGCGTCTGTGAGGGGTAGAACGCGTCCTCGCACCCCGGCGCATAAATCGCGTTGAGTATCCTCATCTTCTCATTCATTTCCTCATCCGTGGCCTGTGACCAGTCAAAGCCGTGCGGCTGGGTGCGCGCGGGATAGGGACCCTCGTCCCCCTGCAGTACGATCACCGGTGGATCGTCGGCCGGATAGTGGGAGAGTATCTCGTCCACCAGGCGCTGGATACGCTGGTTGATGAATTGCATCTGCGCCAGGTAGTTCTCCGGCTCGGTGTGGGAGGTGGCCGTGCCCGGATCCCGGAAAGACCCGTCCGCATTGAAAACGAATGGTCCATGCGGCACCAGAAGGTGCGCGAACAGGAAGAAGGGGCGCTGCTCCGTGCGCGCCAGCCCGCCGAAGAGTTCGAGCTGGTAGTTGATCCGCCGGTACTTCTCCACGTCGAGGCGTCCAATCCCCATGCGGTGGAGAACCGGGTACGCCGCGGTCGTCCTCAGAAGAATCGCCGTGAATTCGGGAAGGAACTCGTAGACGTAGTTGTGGTCGGCATAGGGGTTCTCGGCGGTGGCGTTCCAGGCGGGGCCGGCGTGGAGATAGCGGTAACCCAGCGACTTCAGCAGGCGCGCGACACGGTGGTCGGTCAACAGGCCGAAGACCGGTCTCCAGTCCGATGAGTTGGGCCCCACCGTGTTTGCAAGGACGTCAACGTGCGCGATGTTGAGCGACGACGCCAGCGACTGGGCCGTGACGAGGTAGTTGGCGCGGCTGTCGTCGGCCACGTAGAAACCGCGCGATCGGAGGAAGTCGAGCGTGGGTCCGTTGTCGAAACCGTACCGGTCCGCCAGCGTCTGCGCGGATGCGTAGCGGTCGAAGATGATGTAGTAGATGTCCGGGCGGCGCTCCACACGCCGGGCCACGATGGACTCCTCCGGCAGGAGGTTGCCGGCCGGCGGTGTGCGCTGGGTGGCGGCGAAGCGTACCAGGGTGACCGCCGAGAACCCGATCATGACGGAGACGACGAGGAAGAGGACGGAAGCCAGGCGGGCGGGGGGCGCCGGAGCGCGCGCAATCGCCACCACAGCCAGCAGGAATGCGAGAACGAATAAGGGCAGGAGCACACTGGGACCGGCCAGTCCGGTCAGTCCGGCGCCGCCGATGGCGGCGGCCACGTGCCCGTACGCAAAGAAGACGAACCATCCCAGCGCCAGGGCCACCGCACCCCGCTGCAGTCCGCGCAGGGCGAACGTCAGCAGGGGCAGTACCAGCACGGTCAGGAGCACCACCGCCGCCAGGGGGAGAAGCGTTTCGGACGCCTGAAACTGCCCGGCGTTGCTGGCCGCGAGCGAGAGCACCGGCGCGACCGCAAACAGGAAGGGCAGCAGGAGGGTGCGTGTTCTCATCGCTGCGTGCGGCGCATGAGAAACATCGTGCGTTCCGAGTCTTCGACCGGGCGGGTATCGAGGATGTCGTAGTAGCGCGAGAACGCCACCGTGAACCCGTCGATGGTGTACTCGGGAAAGATGTCTGCGCGGGTGGCAAGCAGTCGCCTGACCTGCGAGTCCTCCCGCGGCACGAATTCAATGACGAGACTTTCGCCCGCGCCGGCCAGGTAGGCCGCGATCCGCTCCAGCGGCACGTTGTTGGAAATGGCGAGGTGATGGATCAATGCCAGTGCCATGACCATGTCCACCGGCCCGCGGGCGCCCAGTGAGGCGCGTTCGGCGTGGGCCCAACCGAGAGGGGGGCTGGGGTTGGTGAGGTCCATGACCAGGGGGAGAATGTGCTGCTCGTTACGGCGCCGGGTCTCCAGGTAATTCTTTTCCACCGCCGCGGGGTCCACGTCGAAGGCCACGGTGTGGATGCCCTGGTCCGCGGCGATACGACTAAACACGCCGGTGTTGGCGCCGAGGTCCCACACAGAGCGGGGTGCAACTCGGGCGATGAAGTCAGCCACGATGCGCGGTTTGCTTTGCGCTGCGGTACCCGTGTAGTTGGTGGCGTCGTAGTAGTCGCCCCACTCGGTTCCGCCCGGCCGCCAGTGCAGGCGGTTCACCGCGGCGCTCAGGTTGTCAATGAGCCCGCGCATGGAGAGGCGGCTCACCTTGCGCCGGCGGACCGCGGTGGTGCCCGCGTACCTCCGCTGGGAACCCGCGTGCAGGTGCAGGTGGAGGAAGAGCGGCGGGGACAGCCGGGTGCGGAACGGCAACAGCCGGCTGGCGAGGTCGAGGGGAACCCCGTCGATGTACTCGCGGCTCAGCCGGGTGAGGCGAATATCGGTGTGGGCGGCGAGTGCCAGCGGCGCCAGGAAGTGCTGGCAGAACTGCCGGTATGCGATCCACGGTTCGCCTTCGCGGTAGGGTTCAAAGGACAGCGTGTCGATGAATACCGGGCGCCCGTCGAGAAACTGGATGTTGTAGGCGCTCGCGTCCCGCAGAATGTGGTCGTGCTCGAGTGCCAGGCGCTGTATGGCCAGCGTGGTGAGGGCGGCGTCCTTGAGCTGCGAGAAGCACCATTCGTAGGGGTAGGATACGAAGGGAATTCGCCGCGGTTCGATGATGCGGTGGGCGATTTCCGGGCGCGGGGAGTCGATGCCATCCAGGGGGACGTCCTGGTGGGGGACGAGGAGTCCATCCTTCACGAGTGCGTCGTAGAGACCACCCTGCACGAAGCCGTCGAACGCCGGGGCAAAGCTCCGGTTCACCTGTCTGAACAGGCGTCCGTTGGTCTCGAAGATGAATCCGCTGGGGTCTCGAAAGGAGCCGCCGTCGATCCGGCTCATTCGTCAGTCGTCTCTGTTCCCACGGGAGAAGACGCCCGTGAAGAAGCGCCGGATTCGCATCCAGAAGATCTTTACGGCGAAGGCTGCGCCGAGCAGGCCGGCGATGAGCATCTGCAGGATGTAGCTTCCCGTGCCCGGGTCGAGATATGCATGGGCATTGCCCAGGAAGACGAACGAGTGCATGAGCAAAGCGGCGAAGACCGCCGTGTAGATGCGGGACATCAGTACTCCTCTGACAACTGCGAATCGCTGGTGGACGACCGGCCCCCTGGTGTGGCGGTCACGACCCGTTAATCATACCAGATCGCGCGGCCGCGAACGAGTCCCCACCTGGTCCGCCCCCCCCGGCGTGCGACCTTGACCGGCGCGCCCGGGTCTGATATCCTCTAGCGTCTACAGGAGGTGCCTTTCGGGCCGTTTGCTAGCGGATTCTCGGTACAGTTGGTTTTGCCGCGGGGCGTGACCCCGCAAGTCCGCGAACGACGTGGGCGCCACCCGGCGAAGCCTGGTGTGCGGTTCCACAGGTTTTTAATTGGCAGCGACCCAGATGAAGCACCATTCGCCTCTGCAGCAGGAAGGCGGGACGCGCGCCGCGTTGTCCCCGTCGAGGGCTGCCCCGGAGTTCCCCGCAGTCGACGTCATGGCGACGGCCGAGCCGTTCGGGTACCGCGTGTCCCGGCGGTTGTTCGACCTCGTTTTCGGCTTCCTGATACTGCTGCTCATCGCGCCGGTCGTACCGTTGCTCGCGGTCATGATCCGGCTGGACAGCCCGGGCCCGATCCTCTACCGCCAGACGCGGATCGGGCAGGGGGGACGGCGCTTCACGTTTCTCAAGTTCCGGTCGATGTACGCCGGCTCGGATCGCAAACTCGACGAACTGGCGGCGCTCAACGAGCAGGCGGGCCCGATCTTCAAGATGCGGGACGACCCGCGCATAACCCCGGTGGGGCGCTTCCTGCGCCGGTCGAGCCTGGATGAGATTCCTCAGATTCTCAACGTCCTGCGGGGAGATATGAGCATCGTCGGCCCGCGGCCGGCGCTTCCGGCCGAGGTGTCGAAGTATGAGCCGTGGCAGCGGCGGCGGCTGGAGGCGCGTCCGGGGCTGACGTGCCTGTGGCAGATATCCGGCCGCAGCCACATCGGTTTCGACGAGTGGATGCGGCTGGATGTCGAGTACCTGCGGACGCGCAGCCTGTGGACGGACGTCGTGATCCTGGCAAAGACAATACCGGCGGTTATGGCTCGGCGCGGAGCGTACTGACCGGGTGGCATGCTCTTTGCCGTTTTAATGCTTGCGGTTCCCGGCCTCAAGTCGCAACCTTAATAATGGTAGTAAGTTCCATGTTTTCGTGTTTTGAGAAATGGGCGTTTCGGCGCACCCGCTCCCGCCGCTTCGGCCCAAGCGCCCAGCCGCTTCGGCGGGCGACCGTATGGGGTGCCTGCGGGTTGCTCGCCGCGGCCCTGGGTTGCGCGTCCGGCCCGCGCGGGGCGGATCGTTCCGCGGGCTGGTACCACGCCGACTCGGTCGCGACCTTCGCCAGCGAGACGCAGACGCCGTTCCGCATCACCCCCCGCTCCGAGTACGTGATCGGCGTGGGCGACAAGATGGACGTGGTGTTCCTGTTCCACAGCAACCTGACCACGCGCGGGTTGCTGGTGCGGCGGGACGGCCGTATCTCGCTGCCTTATGTCGGCGATCAGATGGCGGCGGGCATCACCCCCATGACCCTGGATTCGGTTCTTACCGTGCGCTTCGCGGAGATCCTGCGCGATCCGAACATCTCCGTGATCGTGACGCAGGCCGCGCCGCAGAAGATCTTCGTTCTCGGCGAGGTGCGCTTGCCGGGCGCGTACGAGGTGACGGACGACGTGAGCGTGCTGCAGTCCGTTGCGCTGGCGGGAGGCTTTACCAACGAGGCGTTGCCGCGCCACGCCGTTCTGATTCGCCGCGAAGGACTGTCAAGGATCGTTGGCATCGAGATCGACCTGCAGTCGGTGATGGATGGTTCGGGAATGTCCAATGACATCCTGCTGCGCAACTACGACGTGGTTCTGATGCCCAGACATCCCATCTATTCGGCGTCCGACTTCATCAAGGCTGCCACGTCCATCATCGGCGCGCCGTTGGACATCGTTTTCAAGGGCTGGCAGATCGCCAACCTGTCGGCCAGCTACGAGTTCTTCCAGAACAACGCGGGGCAACGCTGATGGACTCGCAAAACGCCACCCGCCAGGAAACCAGCCTGCGCGACTTCCTGGACGTCCTGTTCCGGCGCAAGTGGATCATCATTTCCATCGTGGTGCTGGCCTCGGGACTGGTCGCCGTCCTGAACGCGCGTCAACCCCAAGCGTGGGAGTCGAGTTCGCGCGTTCTGGTACGCCGCGGCGAGCAACCCAGTGTCCTGAACACCAACGTGCGTTACGTCGGTTGGGAAGAGGAAGTGGCGTCGGAGATCCAGGTGATCCTCTCCGAGGACGTGTTTTCGCGGGCGCGTGATGTGTTCGCGGACTCGGTGCGCATGAACGGATATCCCGCGGGCTGGACCTTCAACGCCGGCGCGGTGCGCGCGGAAGTCATTGGAGAGTCCAACGCGTTTGTTATCCGCTATACGGACGTGGACCCCGCCGTCGTACAACTCGGCTGCCAGGCGGTGACCATCGGCTACCACGATTTCTACCGCAAGCGCAAGAATCCTCCGGAGCTGTCCGATTTCTTCGTTGCTGAAATCGTGGACGTGCGCGACGAGCTCGACAATTGGCGGGTGCGGCGGCAGCATTTCATGGACGAAGAGCGCTACTATGGGTCCACCGAGACCAGCCGTTTCCTGCTCAATCGCATCACCGCGCTGGAACAGCGTCTTTCCGACCTCAACGGGGATGTTTCCTCGCAGGCGATGCGCACGGAGACCTTTGCGAAGCTGGTAGAGAAGTCGGGTGTGGAACTGGAGACGGAGCTCGCCTTCTCGCTGTCGCAGTACGTGCTGCAGGGCGGCATTCTGCAGAACATCAAGTTTGCCTTGCAGAACCTGAACCTGAAGCGCGACGAGCTCATTCAGATGTATACCGATCGGCATCCAGAAGTGATCGCGGTCGACGAGCAGATTGCGCGCCTGCACGCCGACCTCAAGCAGCAGGTGCTGAATGCCTATACCATCGAAGTGGCGGGGTTGAACGAGCTCAAGGCCCGTCGGTCCCAGCTCCTCGAAGAACTCAACGGCGTGCGTGCGGAACTGGAGACCGTCCCCGACAAGGAACGTCGGCTGGCCGAGATCGACGCGATGATCAAGAAGCTCGAAGAGAGGCACGCGCTGATGCTCGAGCGGCAGAGCGAGACGCAGATTGCACAGGCCGGGCACACCGACTGGGACGTGGTCATCCTCGCGGCGGCCAGTGCTCCCTACACCAAGAAGACGCGGGACTACGTGAGGCTCGCCATCGGTCCGCTGCTCAGCCTCATCGTGGGCCTTGGCATTGCCTTCTTCATGGAGAGCATGGATCACTCCATCAAGAACGCGGCGGAGGCCGAGGAGTACCTGGATACGCCCGTGCTGGTGACCATCGCCGACCTGTCGGTGCGGCCGCGCAAGACCGTGGGGCACGACGGCTGATGTACGAAGCCTTTTATGGATTGAACGAGAACCCGTTCGGGACCACACCGGACCCGCGCTACCTCTACAAGAGCAAGGCACACCGGGAGGCGCTGGCGTACCTGGCCCAGGGCGTGTTCCTGAAGAAGGGCTTCCTCGCGCTCACCGGCGAGGTGGGGGTGGGGAAGACCACCGTGGTGCGGGCGTTCGTGCAGACCTTCCATCCGTGTCTCGATGTGTCGTTCGTTCTGAACACCAAGGTCGACTTCCGCGAGATGATGTACATGCTCCTGTCGGATTTCGGCATCGACATAAAGAGCGAGTCCAAGGTTGCGATGCTCACCCAGCTCAACGAGTATCTCATCGGCCGTTTCGCGGAGAACCGGAACCCGGTAATCGTGATAGACGAGGCGCAGAACCTGTCGCCCGAGGTACTGGAGGAACTGCGCATGCTCTCCAATCTGGAGACCAACCAGCAGAAGCTGATCCAGATTGTGCTGGTGGGACAACCGGAGTTGTGGGACCTCCTGGAGCGCGAGGACCTGCGCCAGCTGCGCCAGCGCATCCCCGGGGTGTGCCAGATGAAGCTGCTGTCACGCGAAGAGGTCTATCGCTATATCCGCTACCGGCTGACGACCGCGGGGCTGGGCAACGGACAGCTGATCTTTGCGGAGTCCGCCATTGACGGGGTTTACGACCTTTCAAGCGGCATTCCCCGCCTGATCAACATGCTGTGTGATCGCGTGCTCCTGCGCGGGTACCTGCAGCGTGCGCGCGCCATTGAACCGGAGATCGTCATCGAAGCGGCGCGCGAGCTCGGCATCCTCGAATCGGGCGCGGCGACGCCGCGCCGGGCGATGGGCGGGGGTGGTGCGGCATGAGCAAGATGTTCGACGCGCTGCGCCGCGCGGAGGCGGAACGTCGCCGCAAGTCCGACAACGAACAGGCGGGGCGTGCCGGCGCCGGCGCCGCGCAGGAGCAGCCGCGGGTGGAAATTCCGGCCCACCGTCTGGAGCCCGTGGACCCGGACGCGCCGCTGCATCCGGCGCCGCACGTCAACGGGGCGGATCCGTTCCCCGGGGACCTGCTGCGCGAACTGGGGATTCTGCGCAACGCAATCGAATCCCAGCTGGGCGAGAAGCGCAAGCGGGTGATCGTGTTCACATCCGCGTTGCCTGAGGAGGGCGTTACCACCCTGGCCACGAGCTACGCGCGCCTGCTGGCGCTGCACGGGGGAGAGCGCGTCCTGCTGATCGAGCTCAACGCTCGCACACCCTCGCTCGCGTCGCGGTTGGGACTCGCCGCACGCGAAGGCGTCACGGACTACTTCACCCGGCAGGCCCCGCTGACTGCGCTGACGCAGGCCGCGCCTCAGTCTGGTTTCGACGCGATCCACGTCGGAGAGGCCAGCCCCACCAAGATCCAGGTGAACCTGGAGCGCGCGCTGCCCAGGATCTTCGCGGAGGCGCTCAAGACCCACGACACGGTCATCGTCGACGCGCCGCCCATCGTCCTGTATCCCGAGACGCCGCCCATTGCGCGCCAGGCCGACGGTGTGGTGATGGTGGTGCTGTCCGGACGCACCAAGCGCGAAGTCGTGCAGCGTTCCATCAACCTCGTGCGGCAGTTCGATGGCCGCGTGCTCGGTGTGGCGCTCAACCGCAAGCGCTACTTCATCCCCGAGTTCATCTACCGCCGGCTCTAGCCACCGTCGCCACCCTTCGTGGAATCCGCCCTCGCAGTGCTCCGCCGCCGTGCCGGGACGATTGCGGAGTCGATTGTGCGCCGCGCCCCGGCCGGGTCGGTCGCGCTGATCTTTGCCGGGGGCAGTCTTGCGCGCGGTGCGGTGTGGGCGTGCGATGTCGCGGGGACGCTGGAGGTCTACTCGGATATCGATCTCTACGTGGTGGTGGAAGACCCGTCGTTTGTGGCCGCGGTGCAGGCGGCGGCGCGACGCGCGATCGCGGAAGTGGAGGCGGGCAGGGAACCGGGTGTCCTCTTCCTGCGGGGCGTCGATGTGGGTGTGTATACGCGCGAAGACCTGCGCGCGCAGCCCGTGCGTCCCGGGACCGCCGATTTGGGCACGAACCACCTGGTGCTGTACGGAGACCCGGGACGGCTGCCGGGGATGCTTCCCGCGCCGGAAGAGATGGACGGGGTGGAGGCGCTCTATCTGCTGGAGAACCGTGCGTGGGACGCGTGGCGCCCGCCACGCGGCGACGCGTCCCGCGAGCGCCTCCGGCGGGTGCTGTCGCTCAAGCTCGACCTGGACATCGCCGTCGCGCACATGATCGTGGCCGGCGCGGGGGTGGCATCGATCACCAATCCGGCGCCGGCGTTGCGTGCGCCGGCCACGTTTGCGATCGATGAGGACGTGCGCGCGGCCGGGGTCCGTGCGATCGACGCGCGGTGTGATCCGGGGGCGCTCGCGGACTTGGAGGAGAACGGCGAGTCGCCGCTGCAGCGGGTGGGCCGGGCGTGGCTGGCCCTGGCGCCGTGGCCGCTGGACGCTCCCGGTGCGGATGCCGCCGCGCTGTTTGCGGCCCGCTGCGCACAGGGGCGGCGCCTAGCCAACGCGCGCCAATGGGTGCGCACCGCGGGATGCGCGGGGGTGGCGAAGCCGCGGGCGCTGCTGGCCGTGTGGCGTTGCAGCGCACGTTCACCCCGTTCGGTGCTCCGGTTGCACCCGCTGGCGCAGGTACTCCTGCGCGGGGACGCGCTTGAAGTCCACGCGGCCAATGCCCGCCGGGTGACCGCCGCGCTCGGTTTCGGTTTGGGAACGCTGGATGAGCGCGTGCGCGCCGCGCACGCTGCCATTTCCTAGGAGTCTGTGTTGCAGCGCCCCCTTGTATTCGTCTTTCTCATCGATGCGCTCGGCTGGCCCATTGCCGAACACTTCGGCTTCGGCCGGGGCACACTGCCTTCGCGCGGGGCGCTGGGAACGGTCCTGGGCTACAGTTCGGCGGCGATCCCCAGCCTGCTCTCGGGCGCGCGGCCGGTGGAGCACGGGTCGTGGTCCATGTTCCGTCGCGCGGAACGTAAGGGGTCCTTCTCCTTCATGCGCGGGGTCCCGCGGCTTCCCAACGCACTGGAGTGGCGCGCCCGCCGCTACGTGCGCCGCCTGGTCGACCGCCGCGCCGCGGTGCGCGCCTACTACGATCTCTACGAAATACCCCTGCATCTGCTGCACGCCTTCGACGTGGGACAGAAGGGCAATCCGTTCGATCTCGGAGGTCTGGACGCGGAGACGGTCTTCGACTGGATGGCCGCGCGCGGCGTGCGCTACCGTTTGTGGGACTACCGCGGCGATGAGAAACAGAACTTCGCGGAGGCGGTTGCGGCGGTGGCCGATGGTCTGGATGTGGTGTTCGTGTACACGGCGGAGCTGGACGCGCTCATGCACCGGGTCGGTATCTTTCACGATTCGGTCGGCGCGCGCCTGCAGGCGTACGCAACCTTCATGAGCGACATGCAGGAGGCGGCGTCGCGCGCGGGACGTCGGATGACCACTGTCGTGCTCAGCGACCACGGCATGACCGACGTGACCGCCACGGTGGACGTGTGGGGCGCGCTGGATGCCGCGGGATTGCGCGCCGGGAAGGACTACCTGGCCTTCTTCGATTCCACCATGGCGCGCTTCTGGGGCGACGGCGGCGCACTGGAGATTGCGACCCGGGCCCTGCAGGGGTGCGGCCGGCGCCTCGGCGACGGGGAACTCGATGCCCTCGGGTGCCTGTTTCCACGACGTGAGTACGGCGAAAGCGTCTTCCTCGCCGACCCCGGCGTACTGATCGTCCCGAGCTTCATGGGTTCGCGCGCCATCGCTGCCATGCATGGCTACCATCCCGACGACGCGTTCTCGCGCGGCTGCTTCCTCACCGACGCGGGCGCGACCGCTCCTGAATCGGTCCTCGGGTTCAAGACGTTCCTGCAGAGCCTGCTGCGGGGGAGCGTGTAGTGGAGGGCACCGCGCGGCGCATCGGAAACGCCATGGCGTGGAGCGTGGCCGCTCGCGGCATCCGCTTTCTGCTGGGGCTGGTGTCAAGTGTCGTCGTGGTGCGCGGCCTCGGGCAGCACGACTACGGCGTGCTCAGCGTCGTGCGCTCGGTGCTCATGTTCGTGATCATGCTGGCGGGTGCCGGCACCGGCCAGGCGTTGCTCAAGTTCCTCCCGGCCATGCGCGTGGTCGGGTCGGGCGTGGCGGCCCGGCGGCTGCTGCGGCGCGTCGTTCTCGTCCACCTCACGGGCTGGTGCGTGCTGGTGGTGGTGGCGTTGGCCGCGCGCCACGGGACCGAGCGGCTGTTCCACGTGGATGGCATCGGGGTGGTGGTTGTGGCGGCGGTGGCGCTGGCGCTCTTTGAGATCCTGTTCACGCTGGCCGGACAGGTGCTCAACGCCAGCTTCGAGGCGCGCAGACTGGCGTTTGCATCCACCGCGAGTCACACCGTGTATCTGGGCGTACTGCTGGTCTCGCTGCGCGGCGGGCTGGGAGTGATCGATGTGCTGGTGGCCGCCGCCGCGGGAAGTGCCGTGGCGTGCGCGATTGTGGCGGGACGGCTGCGGCCGTCCGTCGACTACGGCAACGCGGCGGGCGGCGAGTTCGGCCCGGGGCGCATATTGCGCTACTCGGCGCCCTTCGCGGCCATCGGAATCCTCAACCTGGTGGTGTGGCGACAGTCCGAAGTCCTGCTGCTGGGGCATTTCCGCTCGCCCGAGGAAACCGGATACTTCGACCTCGCGTACCGTCTGCCGCAGACCATTCTGGAGTTCGTGCCCGGGACGGTCTGGCCGCTGGTGATGGCGGGGATGTCGGAGGCATTCGCGCGCGACCGCACCAGCATCCGGCGCGCGGTGGATCGTTACTACCGCATGCTCTTCGTGCTGTGCGCTCCCATTTGCGCGATGGGTGCCGTGCTCGCCCCTCGCGCGGTCGCGGTGATGTTCGGCGAGGACATGATGCCGGCCGCCGTGCCGATGCAACTGTTCTTTCTTATCCTGACGGTGTCGTTCCTATCGACCCCGCTGTCGATGTCGCTGTACGTTCTGGAAAAGACACACATCAATCTGGTAATCTACGGTGCTCTCACCGTCATCAACCTGGGTCTGGACCTTCTATTGATACCCAAGTACGGCGTTTTTGGGGCAGTGGTGCCGGTGGCGATCGCCATCGCCCTGCAGCCGCTGGCCTACTACCTCGCCGCGCGGCGCGAGATCGCGGGTATCGGCATTCCGTTCGCGTTCATCGGACGGTGTTTCCTTGCCTCCGCCGCGGTTGTGGTGGCCCTGCCGGTGCTGCACCTGTTTCCGGGCGTGCCGGGGCTGGCCGCCGCGGGTGTGGTGGCGGGCGTGGCGGTGGTGTTCGCATACCGCGAGGCGGGTGTGCTGGGTGGGGATGAAATCGACGCGGTGGGTGCCATCCCGCTGCCGGGCTCCGCGAGACTCGCGGCTTTCTTCAGAAAGTGATCGGAGAACCATGCATCGTGACCTGAAGATCAGCGTCGTCATCCCCTGTTATAACGAGGAAGAGGGCGTTCGCCACGTCATCGAGCGCCTACCGGCGTATGTCGACGAAGTCGTCGTGGTGGACAACAACAGCACCGATCGCACCGCGGAAGTGGCCGCGTCGCTGGGGGCGCGCGTGGTCCACGAGAAACGCAAAGGATACGGTGCCGCCTACAAGGCCGGGCTGCCCGCGGTGACGGGCGACGTGACGGTCACGCTGGACGGGGATGGAACGTATCCATCGGAACAGATCGCCGAACTGGTGGATCACCTGGTGGACGAGAAGCTCGACTTCGTGAGTGCATCGCGCTTTCCGTTGCAGAACCCGGAGGCGATGAACTTCTCCAACAAGGTGGGCAATATGGTGCTCACGGTTGCGATGGCGGTCCTGTATGCGCGCGTGGTGCGCGACTCGCAGTCGGGGATGTGGGTGTACCGCTCGGCGGTCTATCCGGGACTCAATGTCACCAGCGACGGGATGGCGTTCTCGGAAGAGATCAAGATCCAGGCCATCCGGCACCGCGATGTGAAATTCGGGGAGTATCCGATCAACTACCACCCTCGGGTTGGCGAGGTGAAGCTGGAGAAGTGGCGGGACGGGTTCCGCAACTTGATGTTCCTCGTGACCAAGCGCTTCAGTTGACCCCGCTGCCACGCGGCGCCGGCGCCGCGGCGGCCGGATTCGTCTTCGTGGGGGCGCTCGCCGCGGGGTTTCTGGACGCGACGCCGGCCTGGGTGCGCATCGTGCTGTCACTGGCCGGGTTGATCGTCGCGCCGGCGCTGGTGTTTGCCCCGCGCCTGCGGGGCGTCGTCACCGCCGGGGGATTGCTGGGCGGCGTGCTGCCGGTTTCGCTCGTCGGCGTTTTGTCCCTGCACGCGTGCGTGGCAACGATCTTCGCGCTGTCCGGCGTCCCCTTCTCCGCCTACGCAACCACCGTCATATGGGGAACGCTCGCCGGTTTCGCCGGCGTGCTGGCGGCGCGGCTACGCCGGCCGGAGCGGCCGCTCCCCGGAGTGAGCGGGTTGCGCCTGCACCGCATGATCCCGCCGCTGCTGTTGCTGGTCGGCCTCGCCGCTGTTCTGGCGCCGCGCTACACCGGCGCCGAGGACGCTTTCGATCACATGGGCTACGTACGCCGCGTCATCACCCTCGACACGATGCGGCCGGACGGGGTGCTGTCGCTTCCGGTGGAGGCGGTGGACGCGTTGCCGCCCGATCCCCGCAAGGGCGGGTTTCATGATCTGGTGGCGCTGGTTGCGGACCTCGCCGGTGCCGATGCGGTGCCGGTCTGGTGGATGCTGCGGTTGCTGATGTACCCGCTGGGCGTTCTGGCATTCGCGGGGTTTGCCTCGCTGTTTACGCGCGGCGTGGCGCTTGCGTTGTGCATGGGCCTCTTCCTGCTCTCGTATGCGGGCAACGCCGTTCGCTTTGCCGATGCCGCCGCCTACGGGCAGGGTCTGGCCGCGACGTGGTACTGGACCCTGGCCGTGCTGGTGCTGGGCGGTGGCGGGGCGGGCCGCGCGCGCAAGGCAATGGTCCTCCTTCTGGCGGGCGGGGGTGTTCTGGCGCACCTGGGGGTTGCCATGCACGCAACGGTGCTCGCGTTGACGCTGCTGGTGTTCGGCGGCATGCTGGGTATCGCGCGCGCAAACGCCCGGCGCGACGCACTGTGGATGCTGGCCGGTGTGGCGGCCGCGTTTGCGCTGCGCACCGCGGGCGCGTGGGGCGCCGGTGCGGGTAACGAGATCCACACGCACGTGCATGGAATCATGACGGTGACGGGGCGGTGGTTCGTGATGAGTCCCATGGAGATACTGCGCCAGCACGGGCTGCTGTTCCTGGGCGGCATCACCCTCCTGCCGTTCACCGCCGTGGCCGCACGCACCGACGCGCGTGCGCGCGCGGTGGTGGCACTCTCGCTCATTCCGGTGTGCATCGCCTTCGTGCCGCCGCTGGCGACGTTGTCGTACCAGTACGCGGGCTACATGGCCTTTCGCGTGCTTCTCAACGCACCGCTCCTTCCGGCCATCGTGGTGACGGTGGCGTGGATGATTCGCGGCGCGCGACGGCGGGGTCCGGCATTGCGCGTGGCCAGTGCAATCGTGCTGGTGCTGTGGGGTATCGTCTTCATGGGTCCGTCGTTGCGCGCAGGTGCCGGTGAACTGGGCCGGCGCAGCGCGGCGGGCACGGCCGCGCCCCGCCCGCTTGACCTCGACACGCTGGTTGCGGGACTCCCGGTCGGGGCAACCGTGCTTTCCGACCCGGTGACGTCGTACCGGCTGAGCGCGTTCACCAGCCACCGCTTCGTCGCCGTGCTGCACCAGCATGCCAACCCGCGCGATCCGTGGGCGCTCGACCGCCTCGCCGCGGTTCGCGACGTGATCTCCCCGTTCGCACTGCCCCAGTCGGCGGTCGAGGCGTGCAGGCGTTACCGCGTGGATTTCGTCGTGCTGTCGGGCCGCGCGTGGGGGATTGGCCCCGGATATCTCACGCCGGGACGTCCCGACACGTTCGACGCCGCCTGGCTGCGCCTGGCGTCGATGCCTGACTCGTTTCGAGAATTCGCCCGGGGAGACGACTTTGTCGTCTTGCGCTTCGACCCGGATGCCCGCGAGTCGAACGATTTCGACGGCGTGCGCGCGCCGGTCGAGACGGGTGGCGGGCCGCCGGCCACATGCCGCATCGCGGTTCCAAACGACCGCTTTGAGGTTACCGGCTTTGGCGTGGCGCCGGCGGTCGTGTCCGCGGGGGATTCACTTATGGTCACCTTTGGATACCGGCGCGACCGGGTGTCGGCGTTGCGGCCCGACGTGATCTTTCACGTCCGCTTCGACCACGAGAGCCTGGCCGGGGCGGCGCGCGTACCCGGCGACAAGTACGTGCGCCGCATGCGCGAGCGATGGCTTCACGTTCGCTACCGTTTTCGTTCGGATCTGGTGGCGGGGCACGGGATCTACGAGCCCGACCTCTGGCCGGTGGGAACCCCGCTGACAGAGGAATTCCGTATCGCGGTACCTTCCGGAGCGGCGCCAGGCAGGTACCGCGTCGAGGTGACGGCGGTGGAGACGACCCTCCTGCCCAACTTCGACGTGACCGACCTGCTCTTCAACCGTGACCACTACTCCGGGGTGGCGTGCGCCACCATCGAGGTGCGTCCGGGAGTGGCGCGATGATCCGCGTGTGCTACATGGTGGACGCGGGCTTTCTGGGCGGCGCGGAGTTGTACATCTCCCAGCTTGCCACCGCACTCGACCGCGGCGCCTTCGAGGCGTCGGTGATCGTGCGCACGCCCCGCCATCCCGATCTCGACGGGTGGGTGGCCGATCTGCAGAAGACGCACGTGCGCGTGCTGTCGGCGCCGATGAACCTCCCCTACCGGCCCGCGGACGCACTCGCCATCCTGCGCGGGCTCGACATACTGGCGCCACAGGTGGTTCATGTAAACATGCCGGGACCCCACAGCGGACAGAACGCACTGCTGGTGCCGCTGGGCCGGTTGTTCGGCGCGAGGACCGTCGTCACCGAGCACCTGCCCATGGTGGAGGGAAGCCGCAAACGGGTTGCACTCAAGGCGCTCGCGTACCGCTCGCTGGATCTGGCAATCACCGTGTCGCACGCCAACGTGGCCTACCTGCACGAACGCCAGGGGGTGGCTGCGTCGCGTATTCGCGTGGTTCACAACGGCATCGCGGACGCGCCCGCCCCAAGCGCTGCGGGCGCCGCAATCCGCCGGGAGGTGGGTGCGAGGGAGGGGGAAAGCCTCATCTGGTTCGTGGGCAATCTTCTTCCTCACAAGGGATTGCGGGAACTGGTTGAGGCGCTTTCGATCTGTGGCCGGCGCGACTGGCGTCTCGCTGTGCTGGGCGCCGGACCCGAGCGCGATGGCGCCGAGCACCTGGCCGCCGCGGCGGGGATCTCGGATCGGGTGGTCTTTCTGGGGCGCAGGCCGCCGGAAGCGGTGCGTGCCGCTTTGCCCTCCGGAGACCTGCTCGCCCTGCCGTCACACATGGAGGGACTGCCCTACACCATCCTCGAGGCGATGGCTGCGGGTCTGCCCGTGGTTTCGTGCGCGGTGTTCGGTATTCCCGAGGCGGTGTGCGACGGGGAAACCGGGTTGCTTACCCCGCCGGGCGACGTGGCCGCGCTCGCGCGCGCGATGGCAACACTGCTGGGAGACGGGGCGCTGCGCCGGCGCATGGGGGAGTCCGCGCGCGCGCGTTACCAGGAGATGTTCACACTCGAACGCCAGGTGAATGACACGAGTGCCATCTACCGCGAACTGGCGACCGGGGCGCGCGCACGGTGAAGCGTCCCCGCGTACTCCTGGTGAAACCCGTGCTGCCGTTCCCGCCCGAGCAGGGAACCCGCGTGCTCTCGTTTGCCATCGTGGAAGCGCTTTCGGAGGCGTTCGACGTCACCGTGCTCGCCCGCATCCTGGATGCCGGTGAAGAAGCGCAGGCGCGTGCGCTGGAACGCTGGTGTTCGCGGGTGGTGACGGTGCTTCCCGACAACCGCCGCAGCATGGGCGCGCGCATCGCCTACAAGCTTGTCTACGGCACCCGCGCACTGGTGACAGGGCGTTCCCTGAAAAGTCTCTACGACTGCCCCGGCGCCTTCTTGCGCCGCGCGCGCGAACTGGCCCGCGAGTCGTTCGACCTTGTGATCGTGGAGTACTGGCAGCTGTATCCGTTGCTGGATGTGTTTCCGGCGGCGCGCACCGTTCTGCTCACCCACGACATCGATCTCCAGGTCAGCCGCGACCGCGCCACCCTGGAGCGCGGCGCGCTGCGACGTGCCCTGGCCGCGTGGCGGAACCGGGCCGAGGGGCGCGAGGAGGTACGCGCCTACCGGCGTGCCGGGCGCGTGTGGGCCCTGACCGCGCGCGATGCGGATTCGGTGCGGGCACTTTCCGGCGGCACACCGGTCGACGTGCTGCCGTTCGGACTTCCGAATGACGCATTCACCGAATCCGCAACGCCGCGCGAGCCGGGTGAGATCCTCTTCATGGGGGCGATGGGGGCGGTCTTCAACCGCGACGCCATCGTCCATTTCGAGCGCGACATCCATCCGCTCCTCGCCGGGCTGCCCGGCATCCGCTTTACCATCGTCGGGGGAGCGCTGCCCCCGGAGGCGTCCGCACTGGGGAACGCCCCCGGCGTCACCGTCACCGGACACGCGCCGGACCCCCGCGTCTACCTGCGCCGGGCCACCTGCATGATCGTGCCCCTGCGCTACGCCGGGGGCCTTCGAATCCGCATCATCGAGGCCATGGCGGCCGGGCTCCCGGTGGTGGCCTCGCCGGCCGCGGTGGCGGGCATGGACCTGGTGGCGGGGAGCGAGGTTCTGGTGGCCCGGACCCCGCAGGAGTACCGCGACCACGTCGAACGGCTGCTGGGGGACCCCGCCTTTGCCGCGTCCCTGTCCGGGAGGGCCCGGGAGGCCGTCCGGACGCGCTACGGGCCCCGGGCCCGTAGCGAGGGCATCCGCGCCCTGGTGGGTGCTGCGGTGCGGCGGGGACACGCCTGACAGCCCGTACCGGCGCGGAAAAGAGGCTGGTAGCGGGCCCTGTAAGTGTGCTAAAATCAATCGACTCGCGTCAGGGGCAAGGGTCAACGTTTCCGGGTGTCCTAAATGGGGATTAAGCCAGCGGTTCCTTTTCTGGACCTGTCGCTTCAGCACCGGGCGCTCCGGGCTGAAATCGAAGCGGTCGTGCAACGCACGCTCGACCGTGGCGATTTCATTCTGGGATCTGCGCTCGGCGACTTCGAGCGGGAGTTCGCGCGCTACTGTGATTGCGAGCACGCCATCGGCGTGAGCTCGGGTACGGCGGCGCTGCATCTCGCACTGGTTGCGCTGGGTGTCGGGCCGGGTGACGAGGTCGTCACCGTTCCCAACTCGTTCATTGCGACGGTGGAGTCCATTCTCTACACCGGCGCGACGGCCGTGCTGGCGGATGTCGACCCCGATAGCTTCTGTCTGGATCCCAGGGCACTCGAGCGGGCCATCGGCCCGCGCACGAAGGCGATCATCCCGGTTCACCTCTACGGCCAGCCGTGCGACATGGAATCGATCATGTCGGTCGCATCCCGCCACGGTATCGCGGTCGTTGAGGATGCATGCCAGGCGCACGGGGCGACTCTCGAAGGGCGCAAGATGGGTTCGTTCGGCCACGCGGCCGCGTTCTCGTTCTACCCGACGAAGAACCTGGGGACGATCGGCGACGGAGGAGCGTTGACGACGAACGATGCCGACATCGCGCAGAAGGTGCGGGCCCTCCGGCACCACGGGCAGTTCGAACCCAATGTATTCCCATGCACCGGGTTCAACTACCGGCTCGACACGATGAAGGCCGCGGTACTGGGCGTGAAGCTCCCGCATCTCGACGGCTGGAATCAGCGCCGCCGGGAGATCGCGGGGCGTTATCAGGAGCGGTTGCGCGGGACGGAGTTTGTGTTCCAGCGCCGCCTGCCGGGTTCCGAGCCGGTGTTCCACATTCTCGCCGCAAGGCACCCGCGTCAGCGCGCGGTGCAGGAGGCGCTGTCGAACGCGGGCATCGGATGGGGAAGGCACATCGTCGCCCCCGCGCACCGGCAGCCGGGTTACCAGCACCTCGTTCGCTCGGGAGACTCGTTACAGGTGGCCGATACACTGGCAGCCGAGCTCATCTCGCTTCCGGTCTTTCCGGAACTGACCGATGAGCAGGTCGATCGCGTCATCGAAGTACTCAGCAGGGTCGAAGTATCCGTTTGATTTGCACCACCAGATCCGGAAGGTCAGCAGCCGTGAAGAAGAACCTTGCAGCGTTTCGGTACTCCGATCAGAAAGTCGTGCCGCTGTACGCCTCGGAAGCCGTCCGTGGTTCGTATGTCGACGCGGCGACCCCCGCCCTTGCCCGCCCCTTCGAGATGGCATGCAAACGTGCCATCGACGTGGTGTTTGCTCTGGGGGTCATGATCCTGGGCCTGCCTTTTTATGGCCTCATTGCGCTCCTCATCAAGGCCACCTCGGAAGGTCCCGTGCTCTTCGTACAGGACCGTGTGGGAAAGGACGGCCGCCCGTTCAAGTTCTACAAGTTCCGAACCATGCTGGTTGACAACAGCGACGCTGCGCATCGCAGCTTCGCGGCCGAATTCATCAAGGGGCGCCTCATGCACGAGGATGAGGCCCGCAAGCCGGTGTTCAAGCTTCAGAACGATCCCCGCGTGACGCCGATCGGCCGTTTTTTGCGCAAGTCGAGCCTCGACGAACTTCCCCAGTTCATCAACGTGTTCAAGGGCGACATGACGCTGGTGGGCCCCCGCCCTCCGCTTGCCTACGAACTGGCGCACTACAAGGAGTGGCACCGCGGCCGCCTCGCCGTGAAACCGGGTCTCACCGGGCTGTGGCAGGTAAGCGGCCGCAGTACGGTGCCGTTCGATGAAATGGTCATGCTCGACCTGTATTACATAGAGAACTGGTCTCTTGCGCTCGATCTCAAGATCATCCTGCGCACCGTGCCCGTCATGGTATTCGGGTTCGGTGGCTACTAGCTCAGCTTCAGCAAGAGGAGTACCGCTTTGCTACGCATTGGTGTTATCGGTTGCGGCTATTGGGGCCCCAACCTCATTCGGAATTTTTCCCACCTGAAAGACACCCAGGTCGTGGTGTGCGCTGATCTGGACGAGAAACGTCTCGCCCACATGCGCACGCTCTACCCCGGGATCGAGACAACCCTCGACTACCGGCAGGTGGTCACGCGCGGTGACATAGACGCGGTGGTGGTTGCCACACCGCCGGAAACCCACTGTCCGATAAGCCTGGAGGCCCTGCGGGCGGGCAAGCATGTCTTCGTGGAGAAGCCGCTCGCCATCTCACCGGCCGAGGGCGCGTCCATGGTGGAGGAGGCGGCGCGGCAAAAGCGGGTGCTGTTGGTGGGACACACCTTCGTCTACACCGCCGCCGTCAACAAGATCAAAGAAGTGATTGATTCGGGTGAGCTGGGGGACATCCTCTATATCAGCACCACGCGCGTGAACCTTGGTATCTTCCAGGAGAATATCAATGTCATCTGGGATCTGGCGCCGCACGACGTGTCGATATTGAATTATGTGCTGGGGGGTATGCCCGAGTCGGTGTCGACCCAGGCGGGTTCGTACATCCGCCGCAACGTCGAAGACGTGGCGTTTCTTACCCTGCGCTACCCGAACCGGGTGCTGGCGCACGTTCACGTGAGCTGGCTCAACCCCAACAAGCTGCGCTCTACCACTGTTGTGGGCAGCCGCAAGATGCTGGTTTACGACGATGTGAGCGCACTCGAGAAGATACGTATCTACGATAAGGGCGTGACGGTGACGCCACATTACGACACGTTTGGCGAGTTTCATCTCTCGTACCGCTACGGCGACATTCTGATTCCCAAGCTGGACGACGCCGAGCCGCTCAAGGTGGCGTGCCAGCACTTCGTGGACTGCGTGCAGGCTTCGAAAACGGCGCGGAGTTCCGGTCTGCACGGGCTGGAAGTGGTACGCGTGCTCGACGCCGCCATGGCGTCGTTGCGCGACAACGGGCGCATGATCGACGTGGAACCCGTCGCTGGCGCCGTCCCGGGGAAAGACCCATCCTGACCGCGGTGGAGGTGGGGCGCATCCGTGTGGCGCTGGTGGCCTCGACCCTCGGGGTCGGGGGCGCGGAACGGGTGACCGCCGACGTGCTGCGGCGCCTCGATCCGGCCCGCTTCGGGAGCGAGCTGTTCTTTCTTCGCGAGGCCGGCGTGGTGGGCCGCGAGCTCATCGGCGACGGTTTCGTCGCCATCGAGCGCCTGCTGGACCGCAGCGGAGAGCCGATGGCGCTCATCCGCCTCGCGCGCCTGTTTCGGCGCTATCGCCCCGACGTGGTGTTCTGCCTCGACCACCACAACGCCATGACCCTCGGACGGCTCGCCGGGCTGGCGAGTGGCGCGAAGGCGATGGTCGTCGCGTCGCACGCGACCGGGCTGGTCGGGAAGCGCGGTGTGTTCGGGCCGGTGGACCGGATGCTGATGGATTTCACCGGCCGGGTGGTGGCGGTGTCCCGCACCCACGCGCGCTACCTGCAACTGCGCGAGGGCCTGCCTTTTTCCATTGTCCGCGTGATCGAGAACGGAATCGATCTGGACGCGTACCCGCCGGTGGACGGAGCCAGGCGCGCAGAGGCGCGCGCGGGGCTGGGGCTGGGTGACGAAGAGCGGGTGGTGCTCATGGTTGCGGCCATGCGACCCGAGAAGGCGCACGAGGCGTTGCTGGCGGCGACGAGGCGGCTGCGCGACGACGGCGTCGAGACCACCGTGATGCTCGCTGGTGACGGCGAGCGACGCGATGCCCTGGAGGACGCGGCGAACTTGCTGGGAATCCAGGATTCGGTTCGCTTCCTGGGGCTGCGCACGGACGTGGCGCGATTGCTGCATGCCGCGGACGTGGCGGTGCTGCCCTCGCGGGGCGTGGTTGAGACCCTGCCGCTGGCGGTCATCGAGGCGATGGCGGTGGGAATCCCGGTGGTGGCAAGCGATGTCGGTTCGGTTGCCGAACTGGTGCGGGACGGCGACAGCGGTCATCTGATTCCGCCCGCGGATGAGATGGCGCTGGCCGAACGGCTGAAGCATATTCTGGAGAACCCGGCGCGGGCCCGGGAAATGGGGGCGCGGGGACGTGAATGGGTGCGCAGGCGCTTCGCGATAGAGCGCACCGCATTGGGTTATGAAACACTGTTCGAGGATCTGGTGAGACGCTGAGATGAGTCGGGAATCCATTCATTCCAACGGAAACGGCGCGGTCGGCTATCCGACCGACGCCATCATTGCGCTCACCTACCGCTGCGACGCACGCTGCGAGATGTGCAACATCTGGCAGCTCAAGCCGCAGGAGTTCCTCTCCATCGACGACTACGCCAAGATCCCCTCGTCGCTCAAGGACATCAACGTCTCGGGCGGGGAGGCGTTTATGCGCAAGGACGTGGTGGACATCGTCAAGGTGATCCACGAGAAGTGTGGCGACCCGCGCATCGTCATCTCCACCAACGGATTCCGTACCGAGATGATCGTCTCCGCCATGGAGGAACTGCGCCGCACCATTCCCAATATCGGCATCGGTGTTTCCCTGGACGGTTTCGGTGACACGCACAACCGCATCCGCGGCGTCGCCCACGCGTGGGAGAACGCCACCGCCACGCTGCGCCAGTTGAGGGAGCGGGGTTTCGAGAACATCCGCATCGGCTTTACCGCCATGAACGAGAACATCCACGAGATGCGCCGCGTGTACGATTTTGCGAACGAGATGGGTGTGCAGTTCACGACCGCTGTCGCGCAGAATTCGGATATCTACTTCTCAACCCAGGTCAACCAGGACGTTTCCTCGCAGACGCTGTATGACGCGCTGGGTTACGTGATGAAGGAGGAGCTGCGCAGCTATCACCCCAAGCGCTGGCTGCGCGCCTACTTCGAGAACGGAACCCTGGTGTTCAACCAGGAGAAGCGGCGCATTCTGGAGTGCCGCGCGGGTATCGATTTCTTCTATCTCGCCCCGGAAGGCATCGTGTATCCGTGCCTGACGATTCCGTCGCCAATGGGCGACCTCAAGGGGCGATCGTTCGAAGACGTGTGGGAATCGGGACAGGCCGATGTGGTGCGCCATGAGATCGACGGTTGCGAGCAGTGCTGGATGATCTGCACGGCGCGCTCGTCGCTCAAGAAGAACCTTCCGCGCGCCGCGGGCTGGATCATGCGCGAGAAGTTCCGCTCCCACGTGTCGCGGTAGGGCCGGCGCAGTACCGGCCGGTCGTCCGTGGCAGTACTCGACACTGGCAGATTCTCGTTTCCGGCGCCCCCCGCCGGGTTCGTCGCATGACAAGGCGCACCGGCATGCGTCCGCTTCGCATCGCGATGATCGGGCAGAAGGGCCTCCCCGCGCGCTACGGCGGCGTGGAGACGCACGTGGAGAACGTGGCCGTGCGCCTGGCGGCGCGCGGGCACCGCGTGCGCGCCTATTGCCGCTCACGCCTGCGGCCGCGCGACGGCACCGCCGGCGGCTCCTACCGAGGCGTGGAACTCGCCTTCCGCCCCAGCATCAACAGCAAGCACCTCGACGCCGCCTCGCACACGTTCCTGTGTGCGGCGGAGTCTGCGTTCGTGCATTCCTCCGACATTGTCCACCTGCACGGCATCGGTCCGTCGGCCTTCGCGCCGGTGGCCGGGCTGGGCGGGCGGCGGGTGGTGTCAACCTTTCATGCCCTCGACTGGCGCCAACTCAAGTGGGGCACGCGTGCCAAAGCATTCCTCAAGCGCGGGGAGCATATCGGAGCCCGGCACAGCGACGGCGTGATCGCGGTTTCGCGCCTGATGCAGCGCTACATCCAGAGCGAGCACGGCGTGGAAGCCACCTGGATCCCCAACGGTGCAACCATGCCCGTGCGAACGCCCGGCACCGGCGCGCTCGAACGGCGCGGTCTCACCCCCGGGGGCTACCTGCTCACCGTGGGGAGGATCATCCCCGACCGCGACCTGCATACGCTCATCGAGGCCTTCACGCAGTCGCACCGGCCCAAGCACCTGGTGATCGTGGGCTCGGAAACGCCGAAGACCGCGTACGGCCGGATGCTCGAGAACCTGGCCAGCGACCGCGTGCTGTTCACCGGGGACGTCTTCGGGGAGGAACTGGAGGAACTCTACGCGCATTGCCTCATCTACTGTCTTGCGTCGCGGGTGGAAGGTCTGCCGATCACGGTGTGCGAGGCCATGGCGCACGCCCGTCCGCTCATCTTGAGCGACATCCCGGAGAACGTGGAGGTGGGTGGGGAGGCGGCGCGATATTTCCGCTGCGGGGACGTAAATGCGCTCCTGCAGACCATCGAGGACCTGGTGGCGGACGACCCCGGCCGTGCGGCGCTCTCCGCCGATGCCCGGCGGCGCTGTCAGAGCGTCTACAACTGGGATCTGGTGGCGGATCAGGTCGAGGCCTATTACTACCGTCTCATGGAGGGCAGGGGCTGAGCCGGGCGGTTTCTCTTTCCGGAGACGCGCGCGCGGTGATATGGTGACGCGCATGAGATCGAGAATCGGTCTGCAGCTTGTGATGGTGGCAGCGGTGCTCTGCGCCTGCGCGTCGCAGCCCCGTCACAAGTCCGCGACGCCGGAGCGGGCCACTGCGTCGAAGCCGTACGACTTCCGCACCGAGGGAACCGTTCCGCCGGCGGGCGCCGATGCCGCCCCGGTGGAAGCGGATGTCGAGGAGATGCCCCTGTCGGGGGACGCGATCGAGGTCAGCGAGGCGGAGGTGCCACCCCCGCCGGACACTCTGATGGCGGTCGCGCCGGCTGACAGTACCACCGACGGATTCCGCATCCAGGTGTTCGCATCCGCGGACCGGGAGGTGGCGGAGAACGCGGCGAGCGTGGCGGAGCAGCGGCTCGGGCTCTCCGCCTATACCGACCTGGAGGCGGGGATGTACAAGGTCCGCGTGGGTGACTACCAGGGGCGGCCGGCCGCCGAGGCGGCCCTGAAGACCTTCCGCAGTCACTATTATCCGGATGCGTGGATCGTTCCGGCCCGGGTGCGCGTTCCCCGCACCCCCTGACACGCGGCCCGCGGGAGCCGCTTCCGGCGGGGAGTTGACAAGGCGCGATTCGTGGCTATAATGGCTGGACGCAAACGACTTACGGAGCGGGAATAGCTCAGTGGTAGAGCTCCACCTTGCCAAGGTGGATGTCGCGGGTTCGAATCCCGTTTCCCGCTCCATTTTTCTTTCCAACCGTGAATGTCCGGCCGCTCTCAGGCCGGCTTCTCTTTCGGGGGCGGCATAGCCAAGTGGCTAAGGCGACGGTCTGCAAAACCGTTATCCCCGGTTCGAATCCGGGTGCCGCCTCCATGCACACCCAGGCGAGACTACCGATGCGCGTGCTGGCCGTGGCCGCCGCGCTGGCGCTCGCCTGCGCGGGCGGCGGTGACAGGAAGCCGCCCCCCCCAACACCCCCCATCCTGCTCTTCGCCATCGACGGCCTGGAGTGGGGCCTTATGAAACCGCTCATCGACGCCGGGCGCATGCCCGCGATCGCCGGGCTCATGCAGCGGGGCACCTACGGTTATCTCGAGTCGATGGTGCCCACGTATTCGCCCGCCATCTGGACCTCCATCGCCACCGGCAAGAACCCGGACAAGCACGGCATTCCGCACTTTGTCTATCGTGTGGGCCCCGGTGCCGACGACTATCGCTCGTACACCAGCGGGCATCGCAAGACGAAGGCGTTCTGGAACATCCTCTCCGAGTACGGCAAGACCGTCGACGTTATCGGGTGGTGGATGACCTATCCGGCCGAGGCGGTGAACGGGGTGATCGTCGCGCAGACGAACACCACCGGGGCCATGGAGCACTCGGAGAATGCACTGTGGAAGGGAACGCTGCTCGAGGGGGTGGACGACCAGGTGTATCCGCCCGACCTCACGCCCGAAGTCATGGGACTGCTGGCAGCGACGGACCGCTCCATGGATTCGGTGGTCACCGCCATATTCGGGGGTGTCCCGCAGGCCCGGACCGAGTTCACGAAACTGGTGTGGGATCAGTCGCTGTGGGCGTTTCGTGCCGACGCGGTATACACGCGCATCGCCGTGCGCCTGCTCGAGGACGCGCCGCCGCCGGACGTGTTCGCGCTCTACCTCAGCGGGCCGGATGTCGCGGGGCATCGCTTCTGGCGTTACGCGCACCCGGAGGAATTCTGGCACCCGCCGATGGCGGAAGAGGTGGAGGCGTTCGGCAGCGTGCTGGACGACTATTATGTTCACGTCGACCGGGTGATCGGCGAGGTGCTCTCCCGCGTCCCGGCCGATGTGACGGTGTTCGTGATATCCGACCACGGCATGCACGTGGTCAATCCCGACCGCGAGTTCGATCCGGACGACGAGCCGGGCTTTCGCCTCTCGGGCAACCACCTCGACGCGCCGCCCGGGGTCTTCGTCGCGGCCGGCGCCAACATCACCCGTGCGGCGACGCCACCGCCACTCGATCCCCTGCGTCCCATTGGCCGCGCCTACGACGTTTTACCCACACTGCTCGCGCTCAAGGGTATCCCGGTGGGGGAGGACTTCGACGGACAGGCGATGCAGGTCGTGATTTCGCCCGCGTTCCTGGAGCAGTTTCCCATCCGCAGCGTGAAGACGCATGACGATCGTGCATGGGAGGCGGCGCGCAGGGACCGGATGAAGGAAGCCGCCGACCAGGCGGAGCGCCTGGAGCAGCTCAAGTCACTCGGCTACATCAATTGACCCGGCCGTGAAACTGGGGGTTTGCGCCGCGGCCGGGATTTGCGAGAATCACCCACCATGTCGTCTCCCATCCTCGTCATCGGCGGCGGTCCCGCCGGCCTGTATTTCTCCATCCAGATGAAGCTGCGCGACCCGCAGCGCCCGGTCAGGGTGCTGGAGCGCAATCCGCGTGGCAGCACCTTCGGCTGGGGGGTGGTGTTCTCCGACGGCACACTGGGCCGCTTCCGCGAGGCGGATGCGGACACCTACCGCAGCATCACCGACCGCTTCGTGCACTGGGATGATATCGACGTCTTCTACCGCGGCCGCGTGATCCGCTCGGGCGGACACGGCTTCTGTGGCATCTCGCGCCAGGCGCTGCTGGACATCCTGGTGGAGCGGGCCGAGGCGCTCGGCGTGGACGTCCGCTTTGGTGAGGAAATCCGCCCCTCCGGCATCCCCGAGGCCGGCCTCGTGGTTGCGGCCGATGGCGTAAATAGCGCAATACGAGCGGAATACGCGGCGCACTTCAAGCCCGACGTAGACGTCCGGCGCTGCAAGTACGTGTGGCTGGGGACGCGCAAGGCATTCGATGCGTTCACCTTCTACTTCGAGGAAACGCCTGCCGGGTGGTACCAGGCGCACTGCTACCCATTCGGAGAGGGATTGAGCACGTTCATCGTGGAGTGCACGGAGGAGACCTGGCGCGCGGACGGTCTCGACCGCATGTCGACCCAGGAGGGGATCGCCTTCTGCGAGCGCCTGTTCGCGAGCCATCTCGGCGAAGAGCGCCTGGTTTCGAACGCCGCGCACCTGCGCGGGTCGGCGGTGTGGCTCAACTTCTCCCGCGTCAGTTGCGAGAAGTGGCACCACGGCAACATCGTCCTGCTGGGGGACTCCGCGGCCACGGCCCACTTCTCGGTAGGGTCCGGCACCAAGCTCGCCATGGAGAGCGCGATCTCGCTGGCGGAGCACGTCAAGGCGGATGGCAATCAGCGGGAGGCACTGGAAGCGTACGAGTCGGAACGACGCGTGGAAGTGCTGCGGCTCCAGAACGCGGCGCGCAACAGCACCGAGTGGTTCGAGGAGGTGGGACTGAAGGCCAACCTGGAACCCGAGCAGTTCGCCTACAGCCTCATCACGCGCAGCCAGCGCGTGAGCCACGAGAGCCTGCGCGCGCGCGACCCCGGCTACCTTGCCGCATTCGAGTCCTGGCTCTGCGCGAGGGCGACCGATGGCCGGCGCTCGCAGGCGGTCCCGCCCATGTTCCTCCCGTTCCGGGTGGGGGAGATGGAACTGGTCAACCGCATCGCGTGTTCGCCCATGGCCATGTACAGCGCGATCGATGGCACCGTGAACGATTTTCACCTGGTGCACCTCGGTTCACGCGCGTTGGGAGGCGCGGGGCTCATCTTCACCGAGATGACGTGTGTCTCGCCGGAAGGACGCATCACCCCCGGGTGCGCGGGCATGTACGCGCAGGCCCATGCCGACGCGTACCGGCGCATCGTGGATTTCATCCACCGCCGGAGCGACGCGCGCGTCGCGCTGCAGCTGGGCCACGCCGGGCGCAAGGCGTCCACGCGCGTGCCGTGGGAGGGCGGGGAGATCCCGCTCGCGTCGGGGAACTGGCCCATCATGGCGCCGTCCGCTATTCCGTGGACGGCGGCGCACGCGGTGCCGCGCGAGATGACCCGCGACGACATGGACAACGTGGTCAGGGATTTCGTGGCGGCCACGCAGCGCGCGATCGGTGCCGGCTTCGACGCGCTGGAGCTGCACTGCGCGCACGGCTATCTGCTGTCGAGTTTCATTTCGCCGCTGACGAACCGGCGCGCGGATGCCTACGGCGGTTCGCTGGAGAACCGCATGCGCTTTCCGCTGGAAGTCCTGGCCGCGGTGCGGGCGGTGTGGCCGCGGGAGCGGCCGCTGGGGGTGCGCGTATCGGCGACGGACTGGGTGGAGGGGGGCATCGGCATCGAGGACAGCGTTGCCATCGCGCGCATGGTGCGCGCGCGCGGTGCGGATTTCATCGACGTGTCGGCGGGGCAGGTGACGCCGGACCAGAAGCCGGTCTACGGCCGCATGTTCCAGGTTCCGTTCGCGGAGCGAATCCGCCTCGAGACGGGGATGGCGACGCTGGCGGTGGGCAACATCTACGAGCCGGATCACGCCAACAGCATCATCGCGGCGGGGCGCGCGGACCTGTGCCTGCTGGCGCGGCCCCATCTGTGGGATCCCATGTGGACGTTGCGCGCGGCGGCGCAGACGGGCTATGAAGACGTGCGTTGGCCCGAGCAATACGACACGGGCCGGCGTCAGCTGGAAACACTCATGCGGCGTGCGCGCGAGGCGCCCGCCGAACCTATCTGAAGCGTGGCGGAGGCAGGGAGACCATGACGCACAACATCGATCTACCGCTGGCGGGACGTCACCTGGTGGTGACCGGTGGCTCGCGTGGTATCGGTGCCGCGGTGGCACAGGCGCTCGCGCAGCGTGGTGCCGCGCTGACGCTCATCGGTCGCGACGAATCGCGCCTGCGGGCGGTGGCGGAAACGCTGCCCGCGCCGGCGGCGGGGGGGCGCCACGCGACGGTGATCGCGGACCTGACGGTGGAGAGGGGCGCTGCTGCGGCCATCGAGTCCGCGCGCGCGGCGCTGGGTGAACCCTATGGACTGGTCAACAACGCGGGCGCGGCCGAATCGGGTGCGTTCCTGGACACCGCCACCACGGTGTGGCGGGGCATGCTCGACGTCAACCTGATGGCGGCGGTATTCTGCACGCGCGGGGTACTGCCCGCCATGCTTGCTAAGGGCACGGGGCGGATCGTCAACGTGGCCAGCACGGCGGGCCTCACCGGCTACCGGTACGTGAGTGCCTACGTCGCCGCCAAGCACGCACTGGTGGGATTTACCCGTGCGCTGGCCATGGAAACCGCGCGCGACGGAGTCACCGTGAACGCGGTGTGTCCTGGCTATACCGACACGGAACTGCTGGCCGAATCGGTGGAGCGGGCATCCGCGCGTACCGGCAGGAGCGCGGACGAGATTCGTGCCGTCTACGAGCGGTCCAACCCGCAGGGCCGCCTCATCGAGCCCGGCGAGGTTGCCGGTGCGGTGGCGTGGCTGTGCGAGCCGGACCAGAAGTCCATTACCGGACAGACCCTCGTTGTCGACGGCGGGAGCATTCTCTAACCCGGAGGGCACATGGATCCGGCATCATTCCAGCCGCAGCATTTCGCATGGGAGTTCGATAACGGTGTCGCCACCGTTACACTGAACCGGCCGGAGCGTCGCAACGCGCTCACGTTCGAGTCCTACGCCGAGTTGCGCGACACCTTTCGCGCCTTGCGTGACGCCGATACCGTGCGCGCGGTGGTCGTGCGCGGTGCGGGCGGCAACTTCTGCTCCGGCGGCGACGTGCACGAGATCATCGGCCCGCTGGTGGCCATGCCGCCCCGGGAACTGGCGGCCTTCACGCGCATGACCGGTGATCTGGTCATCGCCATGCTCACCTGCCGCCAGATCATCGTGGCCGCAATTGACGGTGTGTGCGTGGGCGCGGGTGCGGCCATCGCCATGGCATCGGACATCCGTTTCGGCACGCCGCAGAGCCGTGTGGGATTCCTGTTCGTGCGCGTGGGGCTGGCCGGGTGCGACATGGGGGCGTGCGCGATGCTGCCGCGGATCATCGGGCACGGGCGCGCGGCCGAACTGCTGTACACGGGACGTATGATGGACGGCGCGGAGGCGCACGCGAACGGTTTCTTCAACCGCCTGCCCGCCGCCGATGCACTTGCGGCCGAGGCGGCTGCGTTTGCGCGCGAGATCGCCGATGGCCCCATGATGGCGCACCGCGTCACCAAGCGCATGTTGCTCGAGGAATGGGCCATGGACGTCGTGCCCGCGGTGGTGGCCGAAGCCCGCGAGCAGGCGCTCCTGATGCAGAGCAAGGACTTCCGTCGCGCCTACGAGGCATTCACACGCAAGGAAGCACCCCGCTTCGAGGGAGACTGAATGGACGCGCAGCCGCACCTGCAGTGGCCGTTTCTCGATGACACGCACCGTGCATTGGCAGCGCGGGCGTCGGCGTGGACCGCCGAGCTCGCGGCTCTGCGCGCTGAACCCGACGCGGAGCGCGCCACGCGTGCGCTGGTTCGCTCGCTGGGTGGGGCGGGCCTGCTCGCCTACGCGGCCGGGGTCGGCGGACGCCTGGACGTGCGAGCGCTGTGCGTGTTGCGCGAGACACTGGCGGCGGCCTGGGGGCTCGCCGATTTTGCCTTCGCCATGCAGGGGCTGGGCAGCGCACCGATCGCCCTGTTCGGGAGCGAGGCGCAGCGCGAGAAGTACCTGCCCCGGGTGGCCGGCGGAGAGGCCGTCGCGGCGTTTGCGCTGAGCGAGGCGGGGGCGGGATCGGACGTGGGGGCCATTGCCACCACCGCGCGGCGCGATGGCGGCCACTACGTGCTCGACGGAGAGAAGCGCTGGATATCCAACGGCGGCATCGCGGACTTCTACGTGGTTTTTGTGCGCACCGGCGAAGGCCCGGCAACGAAGGGGCTCTCCGCCATCGTGGTGGACGCGGGCACGGCCGGGCTCGACACGAGCGACCGCGTCGAGGTGATCGCACCGCACCCGATGGCGAACCTCCGCTTCGACGGTTGCCGCGTTCCGGTGAGCAACCTGGTGGGTGACGCCGGCCGCGGCATCGCGGTGGCGCTGGGAACGCTGGATACGTTCCGGGCCACGGTGGGTGCGGCGGCGGTGGGGTTGGCGCGCCACGCACTGGCGGAAGCGCTGGCGCACGCCACCACGCGGCACCAGTTCGGCGCCCCCCTGTCCGACTATCAATTGATCCGCGCCAAGCTGGCCGACATGGCCACCGCCATCGACGCCAGCGCGCTGCTCGTGTACCGGGCCGCGTGGACGCGGGACACGCGCGCGGAGCGGGTGACGCTGGAGGCGGGCATGGCCAAGGCCTTCGCCACGGAGTCCGCGCAACGCGTCATCGACGAGGCCGTGCAGATCCTGGGAGCGCTGGGCGTGTGTGCGGGATCGCCGGTGGAAGAGTTGTACCGCGAGATCCGTCCGCTGCGCATCTACGAGGGCACCACCGAGATCCAGAAACTGGTCATCGCGCGCGCGTTGCTCGACCGGAACGGAAAGGAAGGAACGCCATGAAGCGGACACTCCATCCCGAGGGCTGGGTGCGGCCGAAGGGTTACAGCTACGGTGTCGAGGCGGAGGGACGACTGGTGTTCGTTTCCGGCCAGATCGGCACGGACGAGGCGGGCCGGTTCGTCGGCACGGACCTGGTCACGCAGACGGGCCGCGCGCTGGAGAACATTGCCGCCGTTCTCGCCACCGCGGGCGCGAACACCGATGACATCGTGCGCATGACCTGGTTCGTCACGGATATCGAAGAATACAGGCGTTCGCAGCGTGAGCTGGGCGATGCCTACCGCAAGGTCATGGGCGCGCACTATCCGCCCATGACCCTGGTGGCGGTGACGGCGCTGGTCGAGCGCCAGGCGCGCGTGGAGATCGAGGCCACCGCCGTGGTGGTGCGGGGGGATGTATCCCGGTGACGCACGCCGCGCGGGTGACCTTTCCGGAGACGTTCTCGCTGGCCGACTACTTCCTCTTCGACCGACTGCAGGAGGGCCTGGGGGAGAAGACCGCGTTGCGCTTCGGCCCGCGCGCATACAGCTACGGGGATGTGGCGGCGCGCAGCCTGGCGGTGGCGCGCTTCCTCGGCGCTCGCGGGGTGGAGCGCGAGCAGCGCGTGTACGTCGTTCTGCCCGACACGCCGCCCTTTGCGTGGGCGTTCTTCGGCGCGCTGGCCAATGGTTCGGTGGTGGCCATGGGGAATCCGGTGGCGCCACGCGACGACCTGGCATACGTGATCGACTACGTGCGTGCGTCCGCGCTTATAACCGTGCCGGCGGTCGTGCGTGATCTCGCACCGGCGCTCGCCAGTGCGACGCAGCTCAAGACGGTGCTGGTGGTGCCGGACGTGGCCACCGGGGAAGATCCCGAAGGCGAATGTGAACTCCCGGCACTGACCGCCTGCGAGGTGCTGGCGCTGCGCGACGCAGTCGCGGCCGGCCGCGTCATGCACACGCCGCGCCGGGAGATCCGCCGCGACGATCCCGCCATCTGGCTGTTCACCTCGGGTTCGACCGGCCGTCCCAAGGCCGCCGTGCACGCGCAGCGCGACTTCGCGTACAACACGGAGGTCTACGCGAAGCGCACGGTGGGTTACCGGCGGGAAGACGTCACTGTCAGTGTGCCCGGACTGTTTTTCGGATACGCCACCGGCACCAACCTCATGTTCCCGTTCGCGGTGGGTGCCACTTCGTGCCTGTTCGCGGAGCGTCCAACGCCCGAAGTGCTCGCGGGTGCCGTCGACATGTATCGCCCCACCGTCGTCACCAACGTGCCCACCATGATGTCGAAACTGCTCGAGTACGATGCGGCGCGGCGCGAGGCCGGCGAAACGCCGCTCGACTTCTCATCCATTCGATTCCACCTCTCCGCCGGCGAGGCGCTGCCGCCGCCGCTGCTGGAACGGTTCATGGGGCGCTTTGGCAACGATGTGTACGACGGTATCGGCTCGGCGGAGATGTTTCACATCTACGCCTCCAACCGTCCCGGCGACATTCGGCCGGGTTCGCTGGGGCGCGCGGTGGAGGGCTACGAGCTACGCGTGCTTGCCACCGACGCTGGCGCCCCCGGGGCGCCCGAGTTGCCGCGTGGCGAGACCGGCGTGCTGTGGGTGCGCGGGGAGAGCGTGGCCTTTGAGTATCACGGCGACCGCGACAAGAGCTGGAGCACCTTCTATGGACCCTGGTGCCGCACCGGCGACCTGTTCCGCATGGACGCGGATGGCTACCTGTGGTTCTCGGGACGCGCGGACAGCCTGTTCAAGGTGGGGGGCGTGTTCGTCGCACCGCTGGAGATCGAGGAGTGCCTGATGACGCACGGCGCGGTGTCGCTGGCGGCGGTCATCCCGGCCGAGGACGCGGGTCTCACCAAGCCCAAAGCGTTCGTGGTGCTGCGCGAGGGCACGGTCGCAGCGGGGAACACGTTGCAGCGCGAACTGCAGGAGCACGTCAAGGAGCGCCTCTCCAAGCACAAGTACCCGCGCTGGGTGGTGTTCGTGGATGACCTGCCGCGCAACGACCGGGGCAAGATCGATCGCAGGGTGCTCGTCGAGCGCGAGCGCAGGGGAGAGAATTCATGAGCGACGGCGCCGAAAGAATCTTCGCGGCGGGGCTGACGTCGGAGGAGTTCGCCGCGGCGGCGGGCGGTGGCCGGCTGTGCATTCTGCTGCCGGTGGGTGCCATCGAACCCCATGGGCCGCACCTGCCGCTCGACACGGACTTGATCATCTCCCGCGCTGCCGCGGTGCGAGCAGCCGCCTTGTTGCGGATGGAGGGTGTCCCGGCGCTGGTCGCCCCGGATGCCCCCTACGGGGTCACGGAGTGCGCGCGCGACTTTGCCGGCGCGGTGGGCGTCCCGGCAAGCGATGTTGAGAATTACCTGCGTGGGGTCGTGTCCGGGTGGTTGCGCGCCGGCGCCGCCCACGTGTGCCTGGTGAACAACCACCTCGAGCCCGCGAACGATGCGGCGGTGCGTGCCGCGGCCGCTGGTTTCGAGGCGGGGCGGGCAAGCGCCGCCACCCCGCTGGAACGGCGCTTCGCGCGCACCCTATCCGACGAGTTCAAGCGGGGCGCATGCCACGCGGGTGAGTACGAGACGTCGATCGTGATGGCCGCCGCACCCGGTGCGGTGCGCGACGCGTTGCGCCGGGAACTGCCCGAAGTCGACATCAGTCTTTCAGAAAACCTCGCGCGGGGTGTCGAACGCTTCAGCGAGATGGGGCTCGAGCGCGCCTATGCGGGCGCACCGGCCCGTGCGTCGTCCGCGCACGGCGAGGACATGCTCGACCGCCTCGCGGAGATGATCGCCACCACCGTCCGCGAGGCCATCGCTCTGCGCGACTGACCCACCGGGTGGCATTGCCGGACGCCCACGAAGCGGGTCCGGCGCGCTCAGTTCATCTGTTTCCCAGACAAATCCGAGAAATGCAGCTGCGAGCGCCAGGCGTAGTACAGCCCCACGATCGTTATGGGGAAGAACTGGGTGGCGTGGTAGATGGTCGAGTAGGCCAGCGCGTCGGCGCGTTGCACTGCGAAGGCTGCCAGGCCGATGACGCAGGCGTACTGCATCGTGCCCAGGAACGCGGGTGCGGAGGGGATCATGGATCCGATGGAAATGATCACGATGAGGAACACGCTGGCGAGGAATGGAATCTCGAACCCGAACGCGAGCACGCAGAAGTAGACGCCGAGTACGGCGCATCCCCACACCACCACGGAGA
The DNA here is from genome assembly GCA_029865265.1 of Candidatus Krumholzibacteriia bacterium. Classification (NCBI taxonomy): domain Bacteria; phylum Candidatus Krumholzibacteriota; class Candidatus Krumholzibacteriia; species Candidatus Krumholzibacteriia bacterium. Next base: position 73,705 of record JAOUHG010000005.1, read on the forward strand.
GCAGCGCTATCGGGATCAAGGATCGCGGCTGTGTGACCACGCCCAGGCCGTCGATGAACGAGTCCGCGGAGGTATCCAGGCGCCCGCGGGCGCGGTCCGGCAGGGCGCGGAAGGCGCCGGCCAGGATGGCGCGAAAGCGCGCACGCCAGCGCACCATTGCGAAGAGCAGCGCGAGCAGGGCCACGTTGAACACGATGAGGATACCGGCGCTGCGCCCGAGCCATTCCGGGCCGGAGATGGTCACCATGCAGTACCACAGCAGGAGGATGAGCACGAAGACGTCCACCACGCGCTCGTAGACGATGGTGGCGAAGGCCGCGGAGCGGCTTACCTTCTCGGAACGTCCGATGGCGAATGCGCGCACGAACTCTCCGACCCGCGCCGGCAACAGGTTGTTCACCATGAAGGCGATGGCGGTGGCGGACCACAGCGGTCCGATTCCGCACCGCTTGATGGGGTTCATCATGATCTTCCAGCGTAGAGCGCGGCTGAAGTGTCCCAGCATGGTGAGCACGATGGCCGGGACGAGGTATATCCACTGCGCGCGCGCCAGCGAGGCGCGGAACTGCGCCCAGTCGATGCCGCGCGCCGCCATCCACAGGAAGGCGGCGCTGATGATCACGCCAAGGAACAGCCGCCGTTTCATCGCTCGTGCCCGGAATCAGGGCCCGTCCCGCTCTTCGGGTACCTGGATCGCGTCCGGCTGGCGTGCGCGGTCGATTGCGACGATGCGTACCAGCTTGGTGATCTGCAACTCCAGATCGCGGACTTTCGAGTACAGCACCAGCCCGGCAAAGGCGAAGCCAACGATGGCCAAATAGAAGAAGAGATCCACGCCCCGGCCCACGCCGACCAGGTGGGCGACGCCGTTGGTCCAGTCCGGCGCAACCACCATCGCGATGCCGAGCAGTCCAAACAGCAGGACGACGACCCGGTCGAGCAGCCCCGAGCGGAGCCGGCTAAAGTAGAGCATCAGCACGCCGAGAAGCAGCAGAATGAGTACAAACTGTACCGGTCTCATCGAAAGATCCTCCTCAGCAACAGGTCGATGACGATCTTGACCGCGTTCAGCGACGACTGGCCCTTTTCCATGGAGTAGGCGGTGTAGACGATGGCCGTCGGTACCTCGACATGGCGCAAGCGGGCCCGTCGAATCTGGTTCAGGATTTCGGATGCGTGTGCAAAGCGGTTCTCGCGCAACTCGATGCGGGAGGCCGCCTGCGCGGTGAGTGCGCGCAATCCGTTGTGCGCGTCGGACAACCACAGCCCGGTCAACAGGCCGTTGACGACCACGCCGCCGCGCAGCAGCAGCCGCCGGCGCGCGGGCACCGCGGCGCGGTCTTCCGCGCGAAGAAAGCGTGATCCGAGCGCCACGTCGGCCTGGCCGGAGCGGAGCGGAGCGAGAAGTGCGTCGATGTCGCTCACGCGATGCTGTCCGTCGGCGTCGAAATGCACGATGTAGCGTGCTCCCCGGCGGAGCGCGAACTGCATTCCGCTCTGCAACGCCGCACCCTGGCCGAGATTGATGCCGTGGCGCAGGACGCTGACCGGCAGCCCCTCGAGCTGGCGCTCGGTGTCGTCGCTGGAAGCGTCGTCGACTACCACCACCGAGTAGCCGCGTTCGACGAGCGGGATCACCGTGGTACGAATCACGCGCCCCTCGTTGTGCGCGGCAATGACGACGTACACGTCGCGGTTGGACGTCACGCGGCCCCCCGACGGCTCGCGTCCGCACACGCGTCGTTGCGGCTACAGGCCCGAGTCACGGATCAACTCCTGGGAAGAAGGGCCCGGCGGGGCGACCCCGGCGGCGTCCCGGCACGTGGCCGTATCCACCCGGTAGAGGGCGATTTCCCCGTCGTCGAAGACCAGCGAGAAGAGTGCGGACGGGCGGGTGACCGAGGCACCCGACGCGCGGTGTTCGGGCCGGACGACGACGTAGAGTTCCTCGCTGATGCCGCCGAGCGATGCAAGGGCGTCGGCGTCGAGTGGTGCGCTGGTGTAGAGGCAGCGGCGCACGTGGTATCGGCGGGCCATGTCGAGACGGGGATAACCCCACTGCTGGGCGTACGCCCAGCGTCCCCAGTAGTAGCGGCGCGGGCCGGTGACCAGCAGGAAGACGCGGTCGTGGTCGTCGATGAAGACGGCGGAACGCGGCGTGTTGTCGCGAACCCACTCCGAGAGGTGCGTTTCCGCCGGAGTTACGACCTCCTCGGGCGGGGTGTTGAAGCAGGCCGCGAGCGCGATCGCGTTCACCGGCAGGAAGAAGAGCAGCAACCACCCGGCGGCAGCGGCAATGCGGGCGCGGCCGCGCCGGGCCAGCACGGAGTCGGCGACGGCGAACCCGGCAAGTATGGATAGCGGGATGAAAACAAAGAACCCCGGCTTGTCGTAGGTGTTGGGCCCGGGCAGCCGGATCGCAAGACAGAATGCGGTGACTGCGGCCACACCAAAAAGAAACGTCCGCGCGGCCGGAGAGCGATCCGCGAAGAGCACACGCCGGCGCACCGCCATGACCAGGACGAACAACGACGGGATGAGGATGCTCGCCGTCTTGCGCAGCGAGAAGCTGATGGGAATCATCTGCTCGCGTTCCTTGAGGTGCATCACCTGGTACAGGTAGGGCGTGCTGGCGAGAAAGCACGCCAGCGATACACCCAGCAGAAGCAGCAGCTCGCGGGTGGAAAACGGATCCACCTGCCGGCGAAAGAGCAGCATCAGCAGGACACCGCCGAAGATACCGACCAGGGCCACGAACCCAACCAGCGTGTGGAAGCCGAGCATGCCGATGAGGGCGGCGGCCAGGATGGCCAGCGCGCCGCGACGGCGCGTTGCGAGATAATCGGTGGCTGCAAACCAGGCGGTGGTGTAGCACGTGAGCGCAAAACCGAAAGCGGTAGCCACCATGAACTTGTCCAGGAAGAAGGCCTGGTTGAAGTAGATGTCCATCAAACCGCGCGCGGTGTCGTAGGTGAACGGGGAGAGCGTGAATGTGCGCGCGAGTTCGTCCCACCCGCGGACATCGCCGATGAATGCGCGCACCCCCTTTACGGGGAGCAACACCCAGAACGCGGCGTTGAACGCGAACAGCAGCGTCGACGCGCCGGCCAGGCGATGTGGGATCGACTTGCGAAACACCCCTGCCAGCGACCACGCGGCGACGGTGAGCCCGGCCAGCGCCTGCGCGTTGAACAGGGCCATGACCCGGAACGGATCCAGTTGCATGCACCAGGACAGCGTTAGAACCACCGCGTGGTACACCCACATGTACTGGAGCGGCATCCCCAGGAAGTACGGATCCTCCGGGGGGAGTCCGTAGTCGCGCAACTGGGCGGTGACGGCGGCGTGGAACCACGCGTCGGAGCGCACGCGCCACCATTCGCGCGTCATTGGCAGCCACGCGACCAGCACCACCACCACGAGCGTGAGGCCGGCGAGGATCAGCAATTCGCGCCGGTCGCCACGCCGGGAGGCACCCGCGCCGCCACGGCTGCGCATCCATGCGGCGAGCGCCACAACGGCCGTCGCCAGCAGCATGGTGCTTCCCGCCGCACGCGGGGAGAAACCGGCCAGCATGACCAGGACGGCAAGGACGGACAGGATTGCGGGAGAGGCGACCAGCGCGGACAGCAGGGCGAAGCGGGGGCGTCCGCCGCTCGCCAGACGGGCCATCAGCAGGCCGGGCGCGAGCATCAGCCAGAACCAGGTCGAGAGCCGGTAGACGGCGCCCGGCAGTCCCGCCGGGGCCCCGTGGGCGAACGGCACCAGTGCCAGGGACGCGGTGGCGGCGGCCACGAGAAGGGCTGCGGCCGTGCCTGGTCGTGGAGAGGGTGTAACGGCGCGGTAATTCAAGATCGCCTGGGATGATGCAGGTTCAAGCGGTCCCGGTACATCTGGAGAATCCGCTAATACACATAAGTTTAAATGAGATAGGGCGCTGTCTTCAAGTTGATTCTGATTGTCATGCGCCCATCAGGGTCACGTCCACCGGGCATGGGCGCGGTCCGCGCGCGTCCAGAAGAATGACGCCGTCCCAGCTTCCCAGGTTCATCCCGCCGTCCCGAATGGTCAGCGTGATCGAGTCGGCTACCACCCCGGCCGCCGGGTATCCCGAGTCATCCACGTCGAGGCGGTCACGGTTTTCGTCGGTGGGTGCGGACGGCGCCGGGGTGGCGAGGTGGGTGCGCACGATCCGCAGCAGGTCGTCCATGTCATCGTCGAGGTCGGGTGCCAGCGTCAGGCAGCAGCCATCGCCCGCCACGGTTAGAATGCACAGTCCGGCCTGGAAGGCGGAGTCGCGCACGAACGCATTCACTTCGGCGGTGACGTCCGAGAGGGACGCACCGTCGTCGGTGTTGAACTGAAGGCGTGCCGTCTCGATCTTCATGGCGGTCTTTCCGGCCGGAGACCTCCTCCGCGGGCCTGCGCCTGGGGCGAAAGGGGTGTTGCAATAGACGGTTGAACCGTCGGATACTGGGGCCACCCTCCGCTTACCGGGGGCGTTGCGCGTACCTTACCAGAGAGGCCGGCATGACGAAAAAGGGTTTTCGCCTCCCGTTCGGGCGCCAGGACGAAGGGACCGCCGACGAGGTCGGGGCGCTTCGAGAGGAAAACCACCAGCTGAGGCGCGCGGTCGAGGAGTTGTCGATCCTCAACGACCTGGCCCGGGCCATCGGGGCCTCGGTGGATTCCGAGGACATCATCCACAAGATCGTGGACCGGTCCATGCGTGCCGTGCAGGCCGAGCAGACGGTGGTGACACTCGTCGACCGGGACGCGAGGCAGTCGATGAAGACCCTGGTACGGGCGATGACCTCCTCGGCCGATCATCCCCACTTCCATATCAATGAAAACCTCATCGGGTGGATGCACCTCTACAAGAAGCCCCTGTGCACCAATGACCCCACCTCCGACGACCGCTTCCGCGGGCTCAAGTGGGACGCGTCCATCAACTCCATCCTGTGCGTGCCGCTGATGGTGAAGTCCGAGCTCATCGGCGTGGTGACGAGCTACAACAAGAAGACCCAGGACGGCTTCACCGAGGAGGACCAGCGCCTGCTCGCGATCATCGCCGGCCAGTCCGCACAGATCATCGAGAACGCGCGCCTGTACGAGGAGGAGAAGGCGCTGGCGGGTATGAAGGAGCAGATCAAGCTCGCCGCGCAGATCCAGCAGGATCTCCTGCCCAAGAATCCGCCACAGCTGCCCGGTTACGAGCTTGCGGCCAGCAGCGACGCCGCACAGATGGTCGGCGGTGACTACTTCGACTTCATCCACGTGCCCCATGATCGCTGGGCGGTATGCCTGGGAGACGTGTCCGGCAAGGGGCTGCCGGCGTCCCTGTTGATGGCCAACCTGCAGGCAACGCTGCGCGGACAGACGGCTCTGGACTCACCGGTCGGGGAGACGATTTCGCGATCCAACCGCCTCATCTACGAGAGTACCGATCCCGAGAAGTTTGCGACACTATTCATCGCGCTGCTGGACTCGGCGACCCACGACCTGAGCTACTGCAACGCCGGCCACGAAAACCCCATCCTGTTGCGCGCGGATGGCAGCGTCGACCGCCTGCCGACGGGTGGTATGGCCCTCGGCGTGCTGGAGGATTTCCCCTACGAGGCGGGCGAGGCCCGAATGGAGGCCGGGGACATCATGGTGATCTATTCGGACGGGATTCCCGATGCGGTCAACGAATTCGAGCACCCCTTCGGGGAGGAACGGCTGATTGCCTGCCTGCGGGAGAGCGCGGCGGAACCGGCGGGGGAAATCCTCCGCCGCGTCGTGGCCGCTGTCCGCGAGCACGAGCAGGGCGCCGAGCGAATCGACGACCTGACCATCATCGTGGTCAAACGTACCCAGTGAAGCCGGGCCGGCCGAAACGGCTGCAACCGGAGGCCGTTTCCGGCGTAGATAGGACAGGCGCGCCGCCTTCGACATGGCATATACGTTTGTCCGCCGGGCCGCCGCCGGAATGAGGAATCGATGATCGGCCGAAAGATCCATCACTACCAGATCACCGAGAAGCTCGGCGAGGGCGGCATGGGTGTCGTGTATCGCGCGGAGGATACCCGCCTCAACCGGACGGTTGCCCTCAAGTTCCTGCACCCGGCCATCGTCGCTCGCCCCGAGGACCAGCAGCGCCTGGTGGCCGAGGCGCGCGCCGCGGCCGGGCTGGGCCACCCGAATATCTGCACCATCTTCGAGATCAACGAGATCGATGGCCAGACGTTCATCGCCATGCAGTTCGTCGAGGGCTCCACGCTGCGCGACCGGGTGCTCTCCGGGCGCATCGAAGCGGTTGACGCGCTGCGCTACCTCATTCAGATCGCGGACGGGCTCAAGCAGGCCCACGAGAAGAACATCGTTCACCGCGACATGAAGAGTTCCAACATCATGATCACGCCGACGGGACGCGCGGTGATCATGGATTTCGGACTCGCGCGCCCGGTGGGGCAGGGCAAGACCGACGAGCGTTTCACGTCGCGCGGCACGTCCGCGTACATGTCGCCGGAGCAGGCGCGTGGGGAGGCGGTTGACCAGCGCACCGACATCTGGTCGCTGGGGGTGGTGCTCTACGAGATGCTCGCCGGGCAGTTGCCCTTCCGGGGGGACTACGAGCAGGCCGTCCTGTACTCCATACTGAACGAGTCCCACCGCCCGCTGGCGGACTTCCGACCCGGCCTGCCGGCCGCGGTGCTGAAGATCGTGGACCGCTGCCTGGTCAAGGATCCCGCCGACCGTTACCAGTCGCTCGACGAGTTGATCGCCGCCCTGCGCCGGGTGCTCGACAGCATGACCGGCGTGGGGCGCGTGGCCCGGCATCCCAGCCGCTTGAGCCTGGTGGGAATTGCAACCGCGGCGATCGTCACCATCATCGCCGGGTTTCTGGGCTACGACTTTCTGCGCGGACGCGTGGCTGGCGGACAAGACCGCGTCCCCATTGCGGTGATCGACTTTGACAACGATACCGACGAGGCGGCGCTAGACGGTCTCTCCGGGATGCTGATCACCGCGCTCGAGCAATCGCGGCGGCTTTCGGTGATGACGCGCGCGCGCATGCTGGACATCCTGGAGTCGCTGGGGCGGGACGAGGTGGCGCGCATCGATGAGTCGGCGGGGCAGCGCATCTGCGACGCGGGGGGGGTCGGCGCGCTGGTGATTCCGACCATCCGGCGCTTCGGCGACCTGTACACCATCGATCTGAAGATCATGAACACCCGCACCCACAAGTACATCTACACGACGCGCAAAGAGGGGCGGGGCCAGGAGAGCATCCCCGGCATGATCGACGAGATCGCGCGCGACATCCGCATCGACCTGCGCGACACCAGCGAGGCGGTGGCGAGCAGTGCGGCGGTGGGTGACGTGACGACCACGAATCTCGACGCCTACCAGGCGTACTTCGAAGGGGAGACCCTGCTCAACGACCTCGATTTCGCGGGCGCCGCCGAGGCCTTTGCGCGGGCCATCGAGAACGATTCGACCTTCGCGCTGGCGCACTACCGCCTGGGATACGTGGAGTGGTGGACGCGCGGCCACCCGGAGGAGACGAAGCGGCACATCGGCTATGCCATCGAACATCTCGACCGGCTCCCGCTCAAGGAACGCTACCTGGTGCGGTCCATCCAGGTGTCGCTGGACAAGGGCTTCGAGGCGCAGTTGCCCATCCTCAAGGAGATGCGGGGGCTCTATCCGGACGACAAGGAGATGCTGTTCTGCCTGGGTGACGCGGAGTTCCATTCCGCGCAATACGATTCCGCGGCGGTCCATTTTGCGTCGGCACTGGCGGTGGATCCCAATATGGACCGGGCGCTGCAGCACCTGACGTGGACCTACATGCGCCTGGAGCGCAAGGACGACGCCCTCAAGACGGCGGAAAGCTGGGTGCAGGCCGCACCCTCGGCCGAGGCCTACGAGTACCTGGCCACGGCTCATTTCATGCGCGACGACGTGGCCCGCGCGGGGCAGATCCTGGACGCGGTGCGCAAGCGCTACCCGGAGTCGCCGCGGATTCCGCTGCGCATGGCCCAGGTGCAGTTCGCGCTCGGCAAGCCCCACGACGCGCTCAAGGCGCTGGACCTGGCCGGGGAGCTGGCCCTGGAGCACGAGCAGTTTCCCACCCTGTATGAGATCGGTGCGCAGCGCGCGATGGTGATCTTCCCGTACCTGGGCCGCTACCGGGACGCGTTCGCGGAACTCGACAACGGCAAGACCCTGCTGGCGCAGACGCTGGACGATTCGACGTACGTCACCGGCCTGTTGCTGTCCCGCGCCGGGCTCGAGTACTGGGCCTACCAGGACCCGCGGCGCTCGCTGGCATTGCTGGATGCGTTCGATGTGGCCGGCGCGGACCACAAGGGGAAGGACTACCGGCGCTCGATGGCGCTCTTTGCCATGCTCAGCGGCGACGAGTCGCGGGCGCGGGCCATCATGCAAGAGCACAAGGAGAAGATGACCCCCGCGCATGTGCGCAGCTTCGATGTGTTCGAGGCGGTGCACGCGGGCGACTGCACGCGGGCCGCCGCCATCCTGCGCGAACTGCCCTCGCTCAAGGGTTATATGAGCGGTTCGATGCCCACGTTGCAGTACTGCGTGGCCGTGTGCGAACTCAACAGCGGGGACGCCGCTTCCGCCATCGCACGCCTGCGCAAGATCGTCGACGAGCCTCTGGTCAGCGCAGACACCGCCACCATCTACGGAATGGCATGGTTGCGGCTGGGCAACGCGTATGAGAAGAAGGGTAATGTCACTGATGCCCTGTCCTGCTACCGGAAGGTGCTCGCGATGTTGAAGGATGGCGACCCCGACCTGGTCAGTGTGCGCGAGGCGCGTGAGAACGTGGATCGTCTTACCGCGGCGGGGACCATGTGAGGCGCCGCTTCCGCGCGCGCGCGCGGCTGGTGCCGCTGGGTCTCTTTCTGCCCTTCCTGCCCGTCATCGTGTCCGCGCAGACCGCGGACATTCTCTTTGAAAACGGTGTTGTCTGGACCGGCACGTCCGCGAATGGCGTTACGTGCGTGGCGGTGGCCGGTGACCGCATCGTCTATGTGGGGAACGACGCGGGCGGAGGGGATTTCCGCTCCGCGCGCACCCGCGTGGTCGATCTGGAGGGGCGCCTGCTTCTGCCCGGTCTGGTGGACGCGCACGCGCACCTGCACGGTCTCGGGCGTGCGCTCGGCGAAGTCGCGCTGGAGGGAACGCGTTCGGCGGCGGAGGTCGCGGAACGCGTCCGCCAGAAGCAGCAGCAGGCCGTCCCGGGGTCATGGCTCCACGGCCGTGGCTGGGATCAGAACGACTGGAGCGTCACCGAATTCCCGACCTGGAGGGATCTTGCCGGCACCGAGGCAAGCCCGGTGTATCTGGGGCGCGTCGACGGACACGCGCTGTGGTTGAACCGCACGGCACTGGATGCGTGCGGCATCACGCGTGACACGCCGGACCCGGCGGGCGGGCGGATCATCCGCGACACCGATGGAGAACCCACCGGAGTTCTGGTCGATAACGCCGAGAATCTCGTTCTTGCGCATGTGCCGGAGCCGGCGCCAGAGGAAGTCGATGCACGCCTGCGCCGCGCCATCCGGGAGTGTAACCACCTCGGGCTGGTGGGCTTTCATGACGCGGGCACCACGCCCGATGTGCTCGCGTCGCTGCGCAGGATCGGCGCTGCCGGCGGTCTGACCCTGAACGTCTATGCAATGCTGGATTCGGAGTATCCGTCGCTGCTGGAGGGTTCCTTCGATGCCGGACCAAGCGAGGAGTTCGGCGGGCGGCTGGTCATACGATGCGTCAAGCTGCGTGCGGATGGCGCGCTGGGATCGCGTGGCGCCGCGCTGCTTGCCCCCTACGACGACGATGCCGGGAACATCGGTCTCAACGTGCAGCCGGAATCAACGCTGTACGCCCTCACCCTGGCCGCGTTCGAGAGCGGTTTCCAGCCGGCGACGCACGCCATCGGGGACCGGGGTAACCGACTCATCCTCGACGTGTACGAGCGGGCGGCCGCGCAGGCGCGGCCGCAGGACGCGCGTCCGCGCGTCGAGCACTGCCAGATTATCGACGTGAATGATCTGTCCCGTTTCGCGCCGATGGGTGTGGTTGCTTCGATGCAACCCACGCATGCCACCTCAGACATGCCGTGGGCCGCGGTGCGCGTGGGCGAGGCGCGCCTGGCCGGTGCGTACGCGTGGCGGTCGCTGCTCGACTCGGGCGCGCACATGGCGTTCGGTTCCGACGCGCCGGTGGAGTCGGTGGATCCCTTGTGGGGAATCTACGCAGCGGTAACCAGGCAGGATCACGCGGGAAATCCCCCCGGGGGATGGCGGCCGGGTGAGAAAGTCACAATGGACGAGTCGTTGCGCGCTTTCACCTCGGGAGCGGCGTACGCGGCCTTCGAAGAGTCGCGAGCCGGAATCATCGCGGTTGGTATGCGCGCCGATCTCACGGTCGTCGACACCAACCTCCTCACCTGCGAACCCGCCGCCATTCTCGGCGCGCGTGCCGTGATGACGGTGGTGCACGGCGAAGTCGTCCATGAGGCGACCGACTAGCGGGACATGCGGCGCAGCCGCTCGACGGTGTCGCGGTCGAGGATGCGGCCCACCGGGTAGAGGTTCTGGCGCGTATCGAAGTAGGGCGTGCGGCGGTAGAACCAGTCGCGGATCCGGTCCGGGTTGCCCGCGAAAGTCGAGTCCTGTTTCATCTCCTCGAACTCACGCACCAGCGCTGCATCCCGGGCCAGCATGTCGTGCGCCATTTCCTCGATCACATAGCTCTCGATGTATTCCTTCTGCTCGAAGGACGCGTCGAAGTAGTCCCAGCGCACGAGCGCATCGGGGCCGGCGGGTTCGAACAGGTGCGCCGCAACGCGCGCGCCCGGCTGCGCGAGATCGATGATCACCGTCCCCGGCGCGAGCGTTCTCTCCTCCAGCACTTCGTCGAATTTGTACTCGAGCGGGTGGTGCCCCTCGTAGGGAGTCGCGGCCCAGGTGACGTCGCGGAAGCGGACCGTCGAGACCTGCGTGGTCACCGGTTCCCGGAGTATGAAGGACGCGAGCCCGTGGTCGCTCACCCGCTGGATCGCCACCACCCATTGCGGCGGCACCACGTATGCCTCCGGCAGGCGGGCCTCGGCGGTGACCCGGGGGCGGTCAAAATAAGCCACGCCTACGGTCACGGGTTCCTTGCTGTAACGGTACCAGTCGCCGCCGGTCACGGAGCTCTTCTCGACCGAATAGGCGTAGCCCAGGAAATCGATCATCGTGCTCTCCTCAAAAGACGCCGCCCAGTCCAACGGAAGGGGAACGCGGCGAAACGTCTCGCCGGAAACCAGCGCATCCGCGCGGGTGACGGCGTCGCGCAGGACCCGGGCCTCCTGGTTGGCGATCTCGAGAGTCTCGATGAGCATCCGGTGGGTGCCGCGCACACGCGTGGCGTAGTCCTTCAGCATGTGGGTCTCGATGAGGATGGCCACGCGGTTGCGCAGGGCGGCGTACCCGGTGGAGAAGCGCGGCGGCGCGACGAGTTTCTGAAGACCGCTCCCGGGATCGTGCCACACCCGGAAGAGGCAGTAGGGTGCGAGCGGGTAGCCGGCGGCGGCCATGCGCGCCTCCAGGCCGGGCTCCAGCCGCGTGCGAATCCACTCGCTGACTTCGGTGTCCGCGCTCTGCAACGTCTCGATGGCGTACGTCACGACGTACTGGTAGTCCGCGCCGTCGGTGACGTGGCAATCGATGAACAGGTCCGGCTGCCATCGGTTGAACAGTGCCAGCCACGCGCGTATCTCCGGCGTGTCCGCCTTGAGGTAGTCCCGGTTCAGGTTGAGGTTGGTGGCGTTGGTGCGAAACCCCATGTTCTCGGGGCCGTTCTGGTTGGCGCGGTTGTACGGGCTGGTGCGCTCGTGCCCGTCGACATTCAGTATGGGAATGAAAACGATGGTGGCGTGATCGAGCAGGTCCCGGCGGCTGCCGTCGATGGCAATCTCCTGCATGAGCCTGAAACCAGCGTCCTTGCCGTCGATCTCACCGGCGTGGATCCCGGCCTGGATCATCACCACCAGCTTGCCGTCGCGGCGTACGCGCGCCGGGTCGTGGTGCCCGTCGGCGTCTACGATGAGCACGGGGAGTGCGCGGTCCTCCCCGCTGCTTCCGAAGCTCTCGAAGCGGACCCGTGACGAGGCGCGGTCCAGTTGCCGGCACATCTCGATGGCCTCGTCATAGCTTCCGGTGCGGGTGCCGCCGGATCGATCGAATTCGCTGGTCAGGATGGGGGAGGTCCCGGGCGACGCCATGAGGACCATGGCCAATATCAACGCGTGAATCATGGTCGGGGAGTATACACAGCGCCGGCGCTGGCGCAGCAAATTTCCTCATTGCGCGAGGTGGTGGACGGCCTTATCGTAGAAAAACCCCACGCCCTCTTCCCATGGAGACACACATGAGACGCACCCTGACGGCGTTTCTCCTTCTGGCCGCCATGGCACCCGCGGCCGTCGCTCGCACCTGGTACGTCAAGGCGGACCATAGCGGCGACGCTCCCACCATCCAGGCCGGTATCGACAGCGCGGCCGTCGGCGACACGGTGCTCGTCGCCGCCGGGACCTACGGCTGGACCGCGCAGGGAACCGGCAACGACTACGGCATGATCTACATTCAGCGCGGGCAGAACGGATTCGTGCTGCGTGGTGAGGGCGGTGCCCAGTCTACGGTGCTCGACGGCGAGTACCGGGGTCGCGTTATGTTCGTGGCCGGCTGGAACGACATCGTGGTGGAGGGATTTACCATCCGGCGGGGCATGGCGCCCGCGTATGGCGACTGGACCGGTGGGGGGCTCGCCACGCACCTCTCTCACGACATCTACCGGGAGTGCGTGTTCCGAGACAACATTGCCAACTACGGCGGGGCCATCTGGTGTGGTGGTGTGAGTTCGCCGCAACTGGTGGATTGCGAGTTCTTCAACAACCAGGCCATCAACGGCGGCGCGGTCTTTCTGGTCAACAGTTCGGAAACACCGACATTTCGCAATTGCACGTTCACCCGCAACCGGGCCACGGGCAGCGGGGGAGCGCTCTACGCGGTGCACAACGGCTTCAATCTCGAACAGTGCCTGATTGCCTTCAATTCAGCGGAGTCCCAGGGGGGTGCGATTTTTGCGCGCAACGTGTGGCCGAGTTCGGTGACCTCGTGCACGATCGCGGAGAACATGGCCGGAGAAGCAACGGCGATCTTCCTGAACGCCTGCCCCTCGGTGCAAGTGAGCCGCTCGATTGTCGCCCGCGGGTCGGGGTCGCCGACATTCACCGCGATCAACGGCAGCGTGTTGTCGATCTCGTGCAGCGACGTCTACGGCAACAGTCCGGACTCGTTCCCGGCCGGTGTGCTGGATGCGGGCGGGAATTTCTCCGCCGATCCCCAGTTCTGCGGGGCGGTGGGATCCGGCGTGTTCTCCATCTCGGGTGGCTCGCCGTGCGCGCCGGGTTTGCATCCGGATGGCGCGGGCTGCGGGCTGATTGGCGCGTTGGCACCGGTGTGCGGGGGCGTAAGTGTGAAACCCATTACCTGGGGCCAACTTAAGGACATATACCGCGGCGCCAGGTAGCGGCCGGCAAATCCGTGCCGTTGACACCCTCCAGAAGCGGGACGATACTTGTAGGTGTAAAGCGAAGTCCGTCGGCGATGGACCTCGTGGCCATCGCCGGTCGTCTTTCGCGGGAAGGAGGCCGTCATGCGCCGGGCCCCACATTGGCTCTTGTCGGTTTCTGTAGTCTTCCTGCTCTCAGGCTGCTCGACGACGCTGCGACTGTCCCAGGAGAAGCCGCCCGCGTACCTGTCCGAGTTGCGCGCACAATACCAGAGTGAGAATCCCGCCAGTCCCTACGCCGACCGTATCAACAGTGGTCAGGTGGTGAAGGGAATGGACCGCTTCGGGGTGCTTGCCTCGTGGGGATATCCCGAAAAGCGAACGCGCGAGGGAATGCTCTACGAGACGTGGACCTACGTCGATATCGACGAGTCCTCGGGGGATACCAGGACGTACGTGCTCGCGTTTCGTGACGGTGTGCTCGAGGATTGGAACAGCACGCGACTCACCACGGGCATGGTGCGGGTGGCCGACAAGTCTCCGGCGGTGCCGCAGCCCACGACGACCGACGTGGGCGGGAAGACCGTTCCGCAGAACTAGCGGCACGGCGCCGCTGCCGGAGAAACACCTCAGGTTGGGACCCCGCCGGGGCCCCACCGGCACGTTGCGTGCAGTCCCCTCCCTGCAATGTCCTCCAGAGTTCTCATAGGGCCGTCCTGCGCGGCGGGGTTTCTTCTTTTCCTGCAGGCACTTGGCGTTCCGCACGCCCACGCCAGCGGTTTTGCGGTGGGTGGCAATGGACTGGTCATCCGGTCGCTCGATCATGGTGAGAACTGGTCGTCTTCCAATCCGGCCGCGGTGACGCTCAACGGCGTTCATTTCGTATCGGACACCCACGGCTGGGCCGTCGGCAACGCTGGCGTGCTGATCCGCACGGTGGATGGCGGCCAGAACTGGCTTCAGAGCAGCCCGGGGCTGCTCAATCTCAACGATGTACATTTTGTCGATGTCGACACCGGGTGGATCGTCGGGGACGGCGGAAAGGTGCTGCGTACCGCTGACGGCGGGGCGACGTGGACAACCTCGACACCGACCAGTGCCGCGCTGCGCGGCGTGTTCTTCCTGGATCAAGACACGGGCTGGGCGGTCGGCAATGGCACCGTACTGCGCACCGTGAATGGCGGTGTGAGCTGGATTGCCGCATCACCAACCACGGCCACACTGAAGGACGTGTGGTTCACCGATGCTTCCAACGGCTGGGTGGTGGGTGGAAACGGCGTCGTTCTCAGGACAGCCAACGGCGGGAGTTCATGGGCGTCTTCGAACCCGACCACGAGCGGTCTGAACGCGGTGTGTTTCGTCGACGCCCAGACCGGGTGGGCCGCCGGCCTGTCGGGCAGCGTGCTGCGCACGCTCGACGGTGGCACCAACTGGTCCGAACAGCGCCCCGTGGCGACCGAGCTGCGCAGCATCTACTTCATCGATGATCGCTTCGGCTGGGCGGCCGGCGTGGGGGGTGCGCTGCTGCGAACCAGCGATGGCGGCGAAACGTGGATCGTCTCCAACCCGGCCGCGGTCGCACTCAACGGGGTGTTCTTTGCGAGCGTGCCGTCGGGCGCAAGCGTGACCGTCGGCACCGATCCGCCCGGGCGGAGTTTCACCGTGGATGGCGTTGGCTACACCAGCACGCAGACCTTTCTCTGGGAGGCCGGGTCGCCGCACACCATCGCAACCACGCCCACCCAGACCCAGGGGGCGGGTACCCGCCACCTCTGGCAGGGATGGAGCGATGGCGGTGCGATAAGCCATACCGTGAGCCCGGTGGACGACGCGGCGTACACGGCGTCGTTTCAGACCGAGTACGCGCTCGACACGCAGGCGGGGGCAAACGGGACGGTGACGCCCGCCGACGCCTGGTATCCCGCCGGCGCGGACGTGGTGATCACCGCCACGCCGGCCCCGGGCTTTGCCTTCAACGGCTGGACGGGAAGCGGGAGCGGTTCGTACAGCGGATGGGCAAACCCCGCAACGGTGAGGATGAATGCGCCGGTCACCCAGGTGGCCGCGTTCGGAACCGAGGTGACGGTCGTGGTCAGTTGCGTGCCCGCCGGCCGCTCCTTCGTGGTGGACGGAACGACGTACAGCGGCTCGCAGCAGTTTACGTGGACGCCGGGGAGTTCGCACACCGTCGACGCCACCTCGCCCCAGGGAGTCACGGCCGACACGCGTTACCTGTTTTCCAGCTGGAGCGACGGCGGTGCGGCCAGTCATACCGTCGCACTCGTTTCCAACACGAACCTGACCACGACATTCCGCGCGCAGTACACGCTCGTCACCGTGGCCGGAAGCGGGGGATCGGTGGCCCCCGCGGGCGGCTGGTACGACGCCGGCAGCATCGTCACCGTGACCGCCGTGCCGGACTCCGGCTACTCGTTCCAGTCGTGGAGCGGAAGCGGGAGCGGCGCCTACAGCGGAACGCAGAATCCGCGCAACATCTCCATCAACGGCCCGGTGATCCAGACGGCGAACTTCGTGCCCGGCATCACGCCGGCGGCCCCGTCCGTTCTGACCATGCTGGCCAACGCCCCCAACCCGTTCCGCGACGAGACCGACATACGCTTCGGTCTGCCGCGGACGTCCGACGTGGATCTCGAGGTATTCGACGTCGCGGGCCGGCGCATCTTCGCCGACAGCGTCCCCGGGATGGGGGCGGGATGGCAATCCTATCGCCTGGACGCAAACCGGTCCGACATCGACCTGCGCACCGGAATCTACTTCGTCCGGATCTCAGCGGCCGGCGCCACGCAGACCGTCCGCATTCTATTACTCCGCTGACCAGCCATTTGCGATCCCGGAGTTCCGTCTTGCGGTCACGGGAGCCGCGGCCTACGCTATTCGCGTCGCGACCGATGCCGGAGTGGCGAAACTGGTAGACGCAGGGGACTTAAAATCCGCTGGAGCGAAAGCTCCGTCCCGGTTCGAATCCGGGCTCCGGCACCAACCCTACCCAGCCTACAGCTGAATCCGCAGGAGCCACGCGGGCAGCACCGCGCCCACGAAGGAGCCGATGAGGAATACGCTCAACCAGCCCATGCGGCGCCCGAAGAGGTGGTAGGAATCGTCCGGGTAGGTGACGCGCAGCGCCGCGACGGGTGAATCCGCCGGGATGGAAGGCAGACCGGGATGCAACAGCGGGTCGGCGAATCCGTGCGCGGTGCGGCTGCGCCCGATGACACCGGTGCCGTTGGACGCGTGCACGTCGAAGTGATAGGGACGGTCGTAGAGCGTGAGGGTGAGTGCGGCGTCGCCGGATTCGGCCAGCGCGGTACGCCACACGATCTCGCGCGTGGCGGGCACGCGCAGCGGCGACGGGTCCACCCGCATGCCGCCTTCGGACTGCAGGTCGGCGGGAACGGTGCGCGCGTCCAGCCCTTCCTTGAGGGTCGCGGTAACGAGCGTGCGATCACCGGGCCGCAACGGTGCCGCCGCGAAGCGCGCCTCCAATTGCAGAAACATGGGTATGGCGACCACCAGCACCACCAGGATGGGCTTGAGCGCGACACGCAGGTAGGTGAGCTGTGCGGCGAGCGCGCCCAGCAGGGCGCGTGTGATGAGCACGATGTCGTCCGGGTAGATGCGCATCTCGAGCACGCGCGCCTTGAAGATATCGCGTGCGTGGCGAATGCGCGCCTGGTCCGAGGTGGCGCGGAAGAGCAGGGCCAGGATTGCCCCGGACAGGGCGGAGACGACCAGCAGGCCCGCCAGCCGGTGGGTGCCGAACGGCAGCAGGAGCCCGTCGAACACGAGCGTGATGATGCGCGAGAAGACGTGCACCGGGTTCAGGAGATGTAGCCCAGGCCTTCGAGTTGCTTCTTCACGTCGGCTTCGCTGCGCCCGCCGTCTTCACCGCGGGCCAGTTCGCGCTCCAGGACGTGCGTGACGAACTCTTCCACCGACGCATATCCGGCCTTCTCGGACGCGGCCTTGACGCGCCCGTACAGCGACTTCTCCAGGGTGACCTTGTTCTTCCCAAACATGGCTCTTCCTCCTTGTCAGTGCGCGGCGGCGGTTGTGGATCCCGCCGCGAACAGGTTGCGGCCCTTCATGGCCGCGGGTGGATCGACGCCGAAGAGGCGGATGATCGTGGTCGGCACGTCGATCAGTGAGGGATCCGCCACCGCGAAATGCCGGTTGGAAATGAGCACACCGGGAACCCAGCGGTGATCGATGCAGTGATCGCCCGTCCACTTGTTGAAATTCAGGGTGATCAGGTCGGGCGACACCGTGCCCAGCGCGGAGTCGTCGCTGGAACGATAACCGCGGTTGTAGCCCACGATGAGGTCGGGCGCGTTGCGTACCTCGTCGCCGTGGTAGACCTCGCTGGCCTTGTAGACGGTGGTGATGATCTGCTCGCCGGTATCGGGGTCGCGCAGTTCCAGAAGCTTCGCGCGCAGTTCGTCGAGCAGTGCGTCATACTGTGGGCCCGTCGGCACGATACCCTTGCCCTCGCGGCCGGCCAGGTTGACGTACAGGCCGTTGAGACCCGCCGCGTAGGCACGTGTGCGCCGCCAGAACACGTTGCCGAAGAGCGGGTGCCGTCCGATCTCCTCCGGGCGTATCAGGGCGAGATACCCGTTCTGGTACAGCCAGGTATTGATGTTGACCTTCTTGTAGAACGGCGCGAAGCCGTGGTCGGAGAGAATGATGATGGTGGCGTCGGCGGGGATGCGGGCACGCACCTCGCCCAGCATGCGGTCCATCTCCTCGTACAACTCGCCGAAGCGGTCTTCAAACCCGTTGCCCTCGACGTGCGCGGGGTGCGCGGGGTCGGTATCCCGCCACAGGGCGTGACAGGACTGGTCGACGGTCGATACGTAGAAGAAGAGCAGTCCATCCTTGTAGTCATGCAGCAGAACGTCGTGCATGCGTTCGCGCTCCGCCATGATGGTGTCGGTCTGGGTCACGAACTGGGCGTCGTCGAAGACGCCCGCTTCCAGCGCCTTGGTGTCTTCAGCGATACCCTGCGTGTAGTAGGGGCCGGTTCGCTCCGCGAGATCGCTGGCAAGATCCTCCGGCGTGGAAATGGGGAGCGCCGGGCGACGCGGGTCGATGTTGATGGGCGACGCGTACAGGTGCAACGGGGCGGTGGACTTGAGATAGAAGCGGCACATGCCGTGCAGCTTCTTGAACGGTCCCACCAGGTCGAATTCAACCGGCAGCCAGCCGCTCCACTCGCCGCTGCGCAGGAACGCTTCTTCCGAGGACACCGTGACACGCACCGCATCGCTCCCCGGGTCGACGTCGATGGTGAGAGGACACTCGAGCACCGGCTGGCTGCGGCGCAGGGAATTGCGCGGCCCTTCAATGGTGGTGGTGACGCGTCCGTCGCTCGCCTTCACCAGGCGAATGCGCCCGCCACTGGCCATGGCACCTTCCCACTCGGGATCGTCGGTGAAGAGGGTGAAGGATCCGTAGGAACCCAGCAGGTCGGGCGTTCCCATGCCCGACAGCGTCTTCTGCGCGGTGGGGGAGGGCGGGTAGTTGGCCGGTACGCGGATGACCGTGCACGGGACACCGGCGCGTTCCAGAGTCTCCCAGAATGCCTCGCCGCGGCGCAGCAGAACCGTGCCACCCTTCGAGAGCGGCAGGATCCAGTCGCCCAGCGAGAGGGTCTTCTCGGGTTGCTTGATCTCCGCGGCCGAAAAGATGGGGGTGTACGTGGCGGGATCGCGGTGGATGAAGTCGAAGATCCCGTGCGATCCCGGGTCGGTCCCGGTAATGAAGTTGGACCACGCCACCGGGCTCTGCGGGGGAATGGAGGTCCCCAGCGGCAGCAGCTGTCCTTCGCTGATCAGCGCGCGGAAGTTCGGCATGCGGCCCGCGTCCATGAAGCGGGTGAGCATGTCGGGATCCATGCCGTCGATACCAATGACGACCACGTGCGGGCTGTCGCTCGCCCGCGCCGGCGCGGCGGCGGACGTCATGGACAGCAGCAGCAGGGCCGGGAACAGGCGCATCATCGCTGCAGCATGCTCCTTCCCGCCATGTATCCGGGAACGGGCACGCCGAAGATATCCAGCACGGTCGGGCCCATGTCGATGAGACGCGAGTCGGACTTGGAGAGCGGCACGTTGGTGAACATCACGCCGGGAACGATGTGCGAGTCCACGCAGTGGTCACCGCTCCAGCGCCTGGTATTGTCCTCGAAGAGTTCGGGGCGCACGCAGCCCTTGGCGCAATCCCACGAAACACGGTAACCGGCTTCGTAGCCCGGCAGCAGGTCCGGGCCCACGCTGCGGTAGGGGCCCTTCATGTCGCGCTCGACATCGACCATGCGGCGGATGGGCCGGGCGTCGCCGTCGCGCAACGCAACCAGTCCGTCTTCGATGCGCTTCTTGACCGCGGCCACGTCGCGCTCCTCGACGATGCCCTGGCGCTCGCGGCCCTTGCGGTTGACGTAGATGCCGCCCAGGCCGAGTGCGTAGGCCTGCGTGCGCGACCAGTCCACCGCGCTCAGGTACTCGCCCGGCGCCGCGCCTTCCCTGACCGCGAGCAATCCCTCGCGCTCGAGCCAGGCGTTCAGATTGACCCCGCGGCGGAAGTTGGAGAAGCCGTGGTCGGAAATCACGAACACGGCCGTCTTCTTGTCGACATAGCGCATGGTCTCACCCACCAGTACATCCATGCGCCGGTACATGTCGTGCAGCGCGTCGGCGTGGCGCGTGGTGTCGCGGCCCGCGTTGGCGGGGTGGGTGGGGTCGAGATAGCGGTAGAACATGTGCTGCAGGCGGTCGCTCACGTCGAACACGCACACGGCCAGTCCGTTGCGCAGGCGATCGAGGGTGTGGAACCACATGGCGCGCCGTTCGTCGTGGATGCCGTACGCCTGGTCGAGGAACCCCTGCTCGTCGATGACGTCGTCGTTGAGCGCACCCGTGTCCTCGGCGAGGCCCAGGGTTGCGAAGGCCCCCTGCAGCTTGGCGAGATACACCGAAAACACCGACGGGTGCGAGATGGGAAGCGCCGGCTTCTCCGGATCGATGTGAATGGGTGTCATGTAGACCGCGATGGAACCGTTGAGCGACACCGGCAGGAAGCGCGCGATGCCGTGCATGGTCACACCCCGTCCCGCGCGGAAGGGCAGCCGTACCCAGGGCGTGTAGCGTCCCACGTCGAGCGCAATGACCTCGCTGCCGGCGACGAGCTCGAAGCGCTCCTCGCCGCGCTTGTTGCGCGCGCGGCGGATGGTGACCGCGGTGGTAACCACGCCGCCGTCGAGCGGGCTGGGCGGGCCGGGGATCTCGACGGTGCCGCCCTCGGCCGGGATGGACACGCGCACGCCGCCGATCTCCCGCGCCGGCGCTTCGCTGCTCAGCAGCGTGAAGGACCCCTGCGTTCCCCGCAGGTCCGGCACGCACATGCCCGCTACCATCACGCCGTCGATCTTCTCGACCGGGAAGGTGATGGGCACGCGCAGCACGCTGCTGAACACGCCGTGGTCGCTGAGGACGCTCCAGAAGGTTCGGCTGCGGCGCAGGCCGCGCACGCCCCCGCGCGAAATCGGAATGCGAATCGGCCCCAGCCGGATCACGCGCGTGCTGCCGTAGACTTCGCTGGAGGAGAGCTGCGGTGCGTAGCTGCGCGGGTCGCGCGCGATGAAGTCGTAGATCCCGTGACCGGAGCAGTCGGTCGACGTGGCGAAGGTGGACCACGCCACCGGAGAAAGCGCGGGCATCGACGTCTCCAGGCGGCGGTAGGCGCCCTCGTCGCGCAGCTTGCTCAGGTTGGGAAGCTCGCCACGCGCCATGAGCTCGTCGCAGATGCGAGGGTCGAGGCCGTCCAGGCCGAGGACGATGACGCGGCGTGCGCGGGCCCGGCGCAGCGAGCGGCGCCGCTTCCAGCCGCGGATGGCGGCGCGGACCGGGAGCGTGAACGCGGCGAAGAAGGCGGCCGCGAACGCCACCGCAAGCGTGACGAACGAAGAAATGAGCGCGAAGCCGGCGCCGGGGCCGATGTACGCGTGCGCGCTCGCGGGAAGCGCGAGCAGGGCGACGAGAACGAAGGCATGCGCGGCATGCCGTGCGCGGGAACTACTCATCTTTGTCGGCACCGAGGCAATGCATGATCATGCCCGGCACATCCACCAGCGTCAAGTCGTGATCGCCGGGAATGAGGTCGGGCCGCGAGGTGGCGAGGAAGGCGTCGTCCCAGGTGTGCATGCCCTGCAGGCGCCGCGGTGTGACCACGGCGTCGGCCTGCACCCGCCCCTTGAGGTCGAAGCCGTTGCTGGTTATGAGGACGAGGTCCGGCGCGCGCCCGCTCTCGGGTCCGCTGTACACGTCGCTGCCGCGCACCACCCGGCGGATCACCTTCTCGCCGTCGTGCTCGAGGCGATCGAACACCGCGCTGATTTCCTGCAGGAGTCCCTCCACCCGTTCGGGGCCCACGCTGCCGCGCGGGAAGCGCCCGCGGTGATGAACATAGATGCGCGACGGGTCGAGCGCGAAGGCGGTGGCATGCTCCGAGATGGCGTCGATGTCGCGCGCGCCCGGGTCGTTGAGAACCAGGAACCCGTGCTCGGCGAGAACGCGGTTCACGTTCACCTCGTGCCGGGTCTGGCAGAACCCGTGGTCGGAGAGAACGAAGAAACCAGCCGCTTCCTTGTCGGCCTGAAAGCGGTCATGCACGCGCCCCACGAAGGCGTCGATGGCACGGTAGTAGTCCAGGAAGTCGGCGTGGTGGGGATGGCTGGCATCCTCGTAGGCGTCGAAGAGGAAATGGTGCAGCCGGTCGGTGCCGGTGATCACCACTTCCATCAGGTTCCACTTCTCCTCTTCCCACAGCATGTTCATCAACTGCTCGCGCACGCGCAGCATCTGATGCAGCTTCTTGAACAGGGCGGGGGGATCGTCGCGCAGGGCGGACGCGTCCAGGTCCACCTCGTAGTCGAGGTCGCGCAGCGTGCGCAGATAGCGCGCGGGGAACACCGACTTGTCCAGGTGCACCGATACGAAACCCGACACCAGGGCGCCGTGCACGGGCCGCGCCGGGTAGGTGGCGGGCTGGTTGATGACCACGCTGCGCATCTTGCGCTCACCGAGGCGGTCCCAGATGGTATCGGTCTTCAGGTCACGGAAACTGGGGAAGCTCTGCGTGTAGGTGCCGGCGTGCAGGTCGGTGAAACCGAAGATGCCGTGTTCGCCGGGATTGCGCCCGGTCATGAAGGTCGACCAGCTCACCGAGGAAATCTCCGGCAGCGACACCGTCATGTCCCGCAGTGCGCCCGCCGCCGCGATCTCGCCCAGGCGTGGCATCACACCAGCCTCGACGAAGCGGCGGATCATGGAACACGGTACACCGTCGAGACCGACCACGCAAACGCGCCGGGTCGGCTGTTGGAACCACTTCAGTGCCATGGGAATTACGCGCCTAGATGTAGCCCAGGTCCGACAGACGCTTCTTGATGGTTTCCTCTTCGGCCGCGGAGTACTCCGCGCCGACAGCACGCGGCACGAATTCGAGCACTTCCAGCGTGCGGATGATCTTCGACACGCTCTCCTCGACGGTTTCCTTGTCGCTGTCGATCAGGATTTCCGGCTTGAGCGGTTCCTCATATGGATCGTCGACACCGGTGAAGTGCTTGATCTCGCCGGCCAGCGCCTTCTTGTACAGACCTTTGACGTCGCGCTCGGTCAGTACCTCGATGGGGCAGCGCACGTACACCTCGACGAAGCGACCGATCGCGCGGCGCATCTCGTCGCGCACCTCGCGGTAGGGGGAGATGGCGGCGGTGACGGCCACCGCGCCGTTGCGCGAGAGTACCTTGGCCACGAAACCGATGCGGCGAATATTGGTGTCGCGGTCTTCCTTGGAGAAGCCGAGCCCCTTGCTCAGGTTCTCACGAACCTCGTCACCGTCGAGCACCTCGACGTTCATGCCCCGCTCGAGGAGAATCTCCTCGACCTGCCGGGCGAGGGTCGACTTTCCCGAAGAGGGAAGTCCGGTAAACCACAGGGTGAATCCTTTCATGCGTCCTCCAGGCCGTTTCTGTCAGATGATGCGCCCGATCATCTCGGGCGGCGGTTTAATTGAGAAGTAGTCGAGAATAGAAGGCGCCACATCGTAGATGGAGACCTTCTCCACCGGCGCCGAGGGCGCGCGTCCGCGGTTGTGCCACAGGAAGATACCCTCCTGGGCGTGGTTGGCGTCATCGGGTCCGGTGTCGTTCTCGAAGATGTGCACGCTGCCGGTGCCCACCGTTCCCGCGCTGCGCCATTCGAGGTCGCCGAGGTAGACCACCATGTCCGGGGACACGCCGCGGCGTTCGCGGTAGATGTCGTCCGGGAAGTACACCTTGGTGCCGATGGGGTTCCCCCTGTCGTCGCCCAGTGCCTCGATCTTGCCCGCGAGTTCGCGGCTGAAGCGCTCCACGTCGGCGGGCGCGATGGTACCCGCCGGCTCGCGGCCGGCGATGTTCAGGAAGATGCGCGCGTAGTAGCCGCCATCGCCCCACGCCGTGGTGCGGCTCCAGTCCACCATCTCGGGTTTGAGGCGGGTGGGCTTGGCGGGCTTCTCCTTGAGGGTCAGGTAACCCTCGCGCATGAGGAACTCGTTGATGCACACGGCCCCCGTCATGCGCTTGGCGCCGTGGTCGGACACGACGATGACGGACGCGTCGGCAGGGACCACCTCGAGGGTGCGGCCGATTTCGCGGTCCATCTCGAGGTAGTACCGATGCACGACATCCTCGAACGGGTTGCCGCGCTCGTAGAGCCGGTGTCCCGTGTCGAAGTAGCGCCAGAAGGCATGGTGCAGCCGGTCCGGTCCCATCTCCACCATCATGGCGAAGTCCCAGTCCTCCTGCGTGAGGAGGCCCCGGAAGGCGCGGAAACGACGCTCGGTCATGACCTTGATCTGGTCCAGCGTCTCCTGCTTGCGCTCGTTGCGGAAGTCTTTCACGTCGATGATGTACTCGCCGCCGGCGAGTTCGTCGAGACGTCCCGCGAGCTCCGGCGGGTGCGTGTAGGTGGCGCTCTTGTCGGGAGTGAGGAAGCAACCGACCATCAGCCCGTTGAGCGGTTTGGGCGGATAGGTGAGCGGAACACCCATTACAATGGAACGCAGCCGGTTCCTCGACAGCACGTTCCACACCGTCTTGGCCTGCACGTGCGTCGAGTTCACGGTGAAGATGTCCTCGTAGACGTGCGATCCGCGGTTGCGGAAGCCGTAGATGCCCAGCTGACCCGGATCCTGTGAGGTCATCATCGCCATCCACGCGGGGACGGTAATCGGCGGAACCGTGGATACGAGGTGGCCGTGGATGCCGCCCTGCATGAGCCGGCGCACGTTGGGCATCTCGTCGAGCCAGGGGCCGAAGAAGAGCTCGGGCGTTACGCAGTCGAGCCCGATGACCACCAGGCGGGGAGACATGGCTAGCTCTCCTTGGCGGCGGCGTAGTGGCGGTGGAGAATCTCGGCCACCTCGTGGCGCGTGAATTCGGCCGGCAGGTCGCTGCCCTGGGTGAGCAGGTCGCGAACCCGGGTGCCGCTCAACGCGACGCGGTCCTCGGGCCCGTGCGGGCAGGTCTTCTGCGACGCCATGCCGCCGCAGCGCGTGCAGTAGAAGGAATGCTCGAAGAACATGGGGGTGATGGCCAGTTCGCCGTCCTCGAAGGTGGAGAAGATCTTCTGCGCGTCGTAGGTGCCGTAGTAGTTGCCCACACCGGCATGGTCGCGCCCCACGATGAAGTGGCTGCAGCCGTAGTTCTTGCGGATGATGGCGTGCAGGATGGCCTCGCGCGGCCCCGCGTAGCGCATGGCGTAGGGAAACGTCGACAGCGCGATATGGTCGGCCGAGAAGTAGTTCGCCATCAGCGCCAGGTAACACTCCATGCGCGCGCTGGCGGGGACGTCGTCGGATTTGGTCTCGCCCATGGCCGGGTGGATGAGGAAACCATCCATGGTCTCGAGGGCGCACTTGATGAGATACTCGTGCGCACGGTGGATGGGGTTGCGGGTCTGGAAGGCGCATACGCGCTCCCATTTCCTGCTGGCAAACAGGGCGCGTGTCTCGGCCGGATCGAGCTCGTGGTCGCCGAACTCGCCGTTCTTGAGACGCTCGAGCATCCACACCGGGCCGCCCAGGTAGGCCTCACCCGTGGTGCGCAGGTACTGCACGCCGGGGTGTTTCTCGTCGGTGGTGCCCAGCGCCTGCTGGGCCTCGCGCTCCTTGTCGGGGAAGTAGACTTCCTCCACATCCATGACGCCGACGATGCTGCCCTGGGGGGAACGAAGCGCGGCCCGGAAGGGGGCCTTCATGCCGGCGACGGACTCGCGCGGCGCGGACAGCGTGACCGGGAGCGACCAGGCCAGCCCCGAGGGCAGGCGCATACGCTCCAGGACGGCGTCGTACGCGTCACTGCGCATGAACCCGGTGAGCGGGCTCATGGCGCCGATGGCGATCAGGAGCAGGTCGGACGCCTCGCGGGCGTTCATTTCGACGACGGGAAGGGTGTGGGCGGCGGCGCGGAGCGCGTCGCGCTCGCCCGCGGTGGCAATGCGCGAGACAAGCGTCCCGCCATGCGGAAGAATCATCGGGTGTCCTCCTGCCAAGCGAGTCCGGCCGGGGCTGTCCGGCCGGCTCGATCAGTCGAGATAGCCGAGGCGGCGCAGTTTCTGCTTGATGGCCGTGAGTTCCTCGGGCGTGAATCGATCGGCCCGGTCCGCTTCGTGCTGGCTCAGGACATCGCGCAGAACATACACGATGAAATCGGTGGGCGAGTTGAAACCCGACTCATCGATGAGCTGCTGAACCTTGGTATACAGCGGGCGGGGGATCTTGATGGTGACTTTGTCGTGCTTCAAATTGGGCTCCAAAAATACTATGATTGGAGTATTATAGGGGTGTCCGGCCGGGCCCGTCAAGCCCCCACGGCCTGGAACGCCGCAGAGTCATGAAGAAAGCCCTCAGCATCCTGATGCCCCTGGTCGGCCTCTCGATCTTTGCCTGGATCGTGCTCCGCACCGGGCCCGACCGCATTCTTGCCATACTCGCCGCCATGGACCGGGGGATGCTGGTCTGGGCCCCGCTCCTCATCGCGTCCATCGCGGTGGCGCGTGGCCTGCGCTGGTGGTACGTGATGCGCTGCGTGGGGATCGACTACGGTATCCGGCGCAGCACGGCGGTATGGATGATCGGCTTCTTCGGTTCGGCGGTGACACCTGCCAAGGCGGGGGACGCCATCCGGGCCGTCTATGTGCGCAACGACACCGGCCGCAGCATGGGCGAGGCCCTCCTGACCGTCTTCGTGGACCGGCTGTGGGATCTCGGATTCATCCTGATGGCCGGCATCGTGAGCGCGGTCATCTTCTCCCGGCGGTACATCGCGATCCCGTCGGCGCCGCTTCTGCTGGCGGGCGTGGTGCTGATCGCTGTGGCGGCGATCGTCATGACGCGGCGCAACGTGGTGCGCGCGGTTCTCAAGCCCCTGTTCGCGTTGCTGGTTCCCGAGCGCCAACGCGAGGGGCTCTCCGCGAACTTCCACACCTTCTATGACGCGTTGCGCGTCTACGGGTCCGACCGGCGGCGCGCGCTCGCCATGGCCGGGCTGACACTGCTGGGCTGGACGCTGATCTTCCTCCTGGGTGTCTACGTGGCGTGCCTGCTGCGCATTCCGGTGGATCCCGCCTACATCGTATTGATCATGCCCATCGTAACGCTGGTGGAACTGATCCCGTTCTCGGTTTCGGGACTGGGGACGCGCGACGCGACCGTGATGTACTTCTTCTCGGCGGTGGGTATCGGCAGCGCGGAGGCGGTTGGCTTTTCCATCTCGTACGTGTTGCTCGGCACGTATCTGACCGCGCTGACCGGGTTCGCCCTCTGGCTTCGCTCGCCGATCCGCTGGCAACAGGCCGGTGAGCCGGCAGGCGGTGCCTCGTGACCCCTGCCAGCTGGCAGGATGAAATCATCCAGCGCGGGGAGCTATACCGCGTCGGGGGCTCGGTGCGTGACAAGCTGCTGGGGCTCCCGGATACACACGAGACCGACTTTCTCGTGCGTGGCCTTCCCCCCGCGGAACTGGAGGCTCTGCTGTCCCGCCACGGCCGCGTGGTGCTGGTGGGCAAGGCGTTCGGCGTCTACAAGTTCTCTCCCGCCGGCTCGCCGTGGACCATCGACATCGCCTATCCGCGACTGGAAACCTCCACCGGTGTGGGGCACCGCGACTTCGAGGTGCGCTGGGACTGGAATCTTCCGGTGGAGGACGACCTCGGGCGCCGCGATTTCACCATCAACGCCATCGCCGAGCGCGTTCCCGAGGGAACGCGTTTCGATCCGTGCGGCGGTGAGCGCGACCTTCGCGACGGCGTGCTGCGCGCCATCTTTCCGCGTGCCTTCGAGGAGGACCCGTTGCGCATCCTGCGCGGCGCCCGTTTTCTGGCGCGCTTCGCCCTGCGCGTGGACGCCGGGACGCTCGACTTGATGCGGCGCGCGGCGCCGCTGGTCGACACGGTGAGTCCGGAGCGTGTGCAGGACGAGTTCAGCAAGACGCTCACGCAGTGCGAGCGTCCTGCCGCCGCCTTCGAGCTGTTGCGCACCACCGGCGCGCTGGCCCGGCTGCTGCCGGAACTCGAGCGCTGCGTGGGGGTGACGCAGAACCAGTATCATCCGGACGATGTGTACTGGCATTCGCTCAAGACGCTGGATGCGGCGGCGCCCGATCTGCTGGTGCGCTGGGCGGCGCTCCTGCACGACACCGGCAAGGTGGATGCACGCCAGGTGGTGCGTGACGAGGACGGAGAGCGGGTGGTGTTCTACGGCCACGAGGACGTGAGCGCGCGGCTGACTGAAGCGGTGCTCACGCGGTTGCGCTACCCGCACGCGCTGGTCAACGCGTGCCGTCACCTCGTCCAGGAGCACATGTTTCGCTATTCGCGCTCCTGGAACCCGTCGACGCTGCGGCGATTCATGCGCCGTGTCGGCGTGGCCCACCTGGACGATCTGTTCATGCTGCGCGAGGCCGACTGCCGATCGCGCGCGCTGGACGATGAGCTCGCTGCACTGGACGACCTGCGCGCGCGCGTCGCGGCGGAACTCGCCGCCGCGGCAACACTGGGCGTGGGCGACCTGGACGTGAACGGGGACGATGTGATGCACGTTCTGGGGATCGGGCCGGGGCCGCGGGTGCGCGCGGTGCTGGAGGAACTGCTGGAACGGGTGACCGACGACCCGGCGCTGAACGAGCGCGAGCGGCTGCTCGGCGAGATCAAGGCTGTCGGGGCCAACGAACCGGGAAGTGGCAACGGGGGGAAATAAAAATGCAGAAAGCCAGCGTAAGGGGTGTCAGGGGTATCCTTTTTGGCAGGTGGTGAGGAATGAACCTCTTACCAACAAAAAAGGTCGAGTAGGTACTGGGGCAAGAATCGTCCTTACGCTAGGCTTCCTGCACTGAGGAAGTTACCCCCGCCGAAATACCTTGTCAACCTTTTTGTTTCGTGTCAGTTAATGACCCGGGACCGGTCACTGAACATGGAAAACTCCCGATTCCTCGCCATTCTCAACCGGGCCGCCCGCAAGAGCGGGCTCGACCTGTCCGGGCCCGCCTCGGCCTCCGATCCGGCGGTGGTGGCGGCCTGGGCCGTCTTCCTGCGTGAGTGTGTCGACCGGGGGGTCTCGATCGCGGACCCGCGGTGGCGCTCGCTCGAGATTCGTTCACCGGCCGGTACCCCCACCCTCGCTCTCAACCGGGACTCGGCCGAGCCGGAGGGCGAGGATGAGACCGACTTCACACTGGGCCTGTCACTCCTCGTCTCCATGCTCGGCAGGAACCCCGACAAGGAAGACCGCTGATACGTCAGAGATGCTGCCATTATGGCGTGGCAACGGGGCTGCGCTCCTGGGGCGGGAGTGGACGAAATTCCATAACATGCTGTATTATTGTGGCTTACGACTTCCGCCGCGAATGGCACGGGGGTTGTATAGGGAAGGGTGGGTGAAGCGGCGGCGGTTGCCGGGGCGCGGAGAATGATCATCACATGAGGAAAGGAATCTGAAGAATGGGAAAGACAATCGGAATCGACCTGGGAACGACCAACTCGTGCGTCGCCATCATCGAGGGCGACGAGCCCCGCGTCATCCCCAACCCCGACGGGGCTCGCACGACGCCTTCGGTCGTGGCGATCACCAAGGATGGTGAGCGCCTGGTCGGTCAGTTGGCCAAGCGCCAGGCGGTTACCAACCCGGAGAACACCGTGTTCTCGATCAAGCGCTTCATGGGACGCAAGTTCAGCGAGGTGAGCAGCGAGAAGCGCATCATTCCTTATAAGGTCACCGAGGCCAACGGGGGCGGTGTGTCGGTGGAGATCGGGGGGCAGAAGTACTCGCCGCCGGAGATTTCGGCAATGGTCCTGCAGTACCTGAAGAATGCGGCCGAAGCCTATCTGGGCGAGCCGGTTACCGACGCGGTGATCACCGTGCCGGCGTACTTCAACGACAGCCAGCGCCAGGCCACCAAGGACGCGGGTAAGATCGCCGGTCTCAACGTGAAGCGCATCATCAACGAGCCCACGGCGGCTTCGCTGGCCTACGGCCTCGACAAGAAGAAGGACGAGACGGTGGTCGTGTACGACCTCGGCGGCGGCACGTTCGACGTTTCGGTGCTCGACATCGGCGAAGGTGTGTTCGAGGTGAAGGCCACCAACGGCGACACCCACCTGGGAGGCGACGACTTCGACCACCGGATCATCGAGTGGCTGGTGGCGGAATTCAAGCGCGAGCAGGGGATCGATCTGTCGAAGGATCCCATCGCCGTGCAGCGTCTGCGCGAAGCGGCGGAGCGCGCCAAGTGCGAGCTGTCCAGTTCCATGCAGACGGAAATCAACCTGCCGTTCATTACCGCGGACGCGTCCGGTCCCAAGCACATGAACGTGAAGCTGACGCGCGCCAAGCTCGAGCAGCTGATCGAAGACCTCGTGCAGCGGACGGTGGAGCCGTGCAAGAAGGCGCTCGCGGACGCCGGGCTCAAGCCCGGGGACATCGACGAGGTCATCCTGGTCGGTGGTTCCACGCGCATACCGATGGTGCAACAGCGGGTGAAGGAACTGTTCGGCAGGGAGCCGCACAAGGGAATCAACCCCGACGAGGTGGTTGCCATTGGCGCCGCCATCCAGGCCGGTGTGCTGGGGGGCGACGTGCGCGACGTGCTCCTGCTGGACGTGACGCCGCTGTCGCTCGGCATCGAGACGCTGGGCGGGGTCATGACCCGCCTCATCGACCGCAACACCACCATCCCGACGCGCAAGAGCGAGGTTTTCTCGACCGCGGCGGACGGACAGACGGCGGTGGACATCCATGTTCTGCAGGGTGAGCGCGAGATGGCAATGGACAACAAGACCATCGGACGCTTCCAGCTGGCGGGGATCCCGCCGGCGCCGCGCGGCATGCCGCAGATCGAGGTGACCTTCGACATCGACGCTGACGGCATTCTCCACGTCGCGGCCAGGGACAAGGCCACCGGCAAGGAGCAGAAGATCGTCATCAAGGCGTCGAGCGGGCTGAGCGAGTCCGAGATCGAACGCATGGTGAAGGACGCGGACCGGTTCAAGGACGACGACAAGCGCAAGCGCGAGGAGATCGACGTCCGCAACTCCGCCGACGCCCTGGTCTACCAGACCGAGAAGCAGGTGAAGGAGTACAAGGACAAGATCGACGCGGCGGACGCGAGCCGACTGGAAGGCGATCTGGAGTCGGTGCGGGTTGCGCTCAAGGGCACCAACACCGCCGACATCAAGTCGGCGACCGAGCGGCTCAACGCCACCTGGCAGGAGGTGGCGCAGAAGATGTACCAGCAGGCCTCCGCCACCCAGGCGGGTGCAGCGGGTGCCGGGGCCGAAGCGGGCGGCGGGGAGCCGTCCTCGGACGCTCAGGGACCCGACGGTGTGGCGGACGCGGAGTACGAGGTGCTCGACGGCGACAAGAACGCGTAACGCGCCCGAGGATTGCGGAGACGAGGCGGCCGGGTGTCCCCCGGCCGCCTTTTCGCTTGACCGCGCCCATGCCGGGAAGTAGGCTCTTCCGACTCTCGCTAAGATCAAACGATTCGGGCGATTAGCTCAGTTGGTTAGAGCGCCTGCTCGACACGCAGGAGGTCAGTGGTTCGAGTCCACTATCGCCCACCACTTCAGGCCGGGGCCCAGGCCCCACGGAATCGGTACCGGGAACCCGCACGACAGGAAACGACCATGGTTCGCGTGACTCTGCCCAACGGGTCGACACAATCCTTTGACGCCGCCGAAGTTCCGGTGGCGGACGTCATGCAGACGCTCGACGATCGCGCGCGCGGCGGTGTGGTGGGCGTGCTGTTCGGCGGCCAGTTGCGCGACATGTATCAGTCGATCACTGGTGAGGGGACGCTGCGCACACTGCGCGACTCCGACGAGCAGAGCCTGTACCTGTTGCGGCATACCGCGTCGCACGTGCTGGCGCACGCCGTCATGGAGTTGTTCCCGGACGCGAAGTTCGCCATCGGCCCTCCCATCGACAACGGGTTCTACTATGACTTCGAGGTGGAGAAGCCGTTCACGCCCGAGGACCTGGAACGCATCGAGAAACGCATGAATGAGCTGCTCAAGGAGAAGCTTGAAATCTCCCGCGAGGACTGGGACAAGGCGCGTGCGCGCGAACACTTCGGAAAACTCGGACAGCGCTACAAGCTCGAACTCATCGACGACATCCCCGGTGAGTCGGTCTCCATTTATACCGTGGGCCGTTTCGTGGACCTGTGCGGGGGACCACACATCGACTCCACCAAGCGCATCCGTTACGTGAAGGTGCTTTCCACCGCGGGTGCCTACTGGCGCGGCGACTCCAACAAGACCATGCTGCAGCGCATCTACGCGACCGCCTTCTTCAAGAAGAGCGAACTGGAGGGATACCTCAAGCAGCTCGAAGAGGCGGAGAAGCGCGACCATCGCCGCCTGGGCAAGGCGTTGGATCTGTTCGAAATCAAGGAAGAGGCGGGCGGCGGGCTGGTGTTCTGGCACCCGCACGGTGCGGTGGTGCGCGAGGTCATGGAGCAGTACCTCAAGGCGGAATACCGCAAGCGCGGATACGATCTCGTGTGCACGCCCCATATCGCCAAGTCGGATCTGTGGGCCAAGTCCGGACACCTCACCTACTACCGCGAGAACATGTACACCATGGACGTGGACGGCCAGGAGTACGTGGTCAAGCCGATGAACTGCCCGGGCCACATCCTGGTGTACAAGCGCAAGCTGCACAGCTTCCGGGAACTGCCGGTGCGCATCGCCGAGATGGGCACCGTGTACCGGCATGAGTTGTCGGGTGCGCTGCACGGGCTGCTGCGTGTGCGAGGCTTCACCCAGGACGACGGCCACATCTTCTGCACGCCGGAGCAGCTGCCCGGCGAGGTGGACGCGACCATCGATTTCGCGCTTACCGTGCTGGGGCGCTTCGGCTTCGACCGGTTCAACGTCGAATTGAGCGTCCGCGACCCCAACAACCCATCGAAGTACGCCGGCACCGACGACGAATGGGCCATGGCGGAGTCGGCGCTCGAGGAGGCGGTGCAGCGCCGCGGCCTGCCCTACAAGCGCATGGAGGGGGAGGCGGTCTTCTACGGCCCAAAGATCGACATCAAGGTGATCGACGCCATCGGGCGTCCGTGGCAGCTTTCCACCATCCAGTTCGACTTCAACCTGCCGCGCCGGCTGGACGTGACCTATGTGGCCAGCGGGGGCGAGCGCAAGTTCGTGTTCATGGTGCACCGGGCGCTGTTCGGCTCCATCGAGCGTTTCATGGGCATTCTCACCGAACACTACGCGGGGGCCTTCCCGCTGTGGCTGGCGCCGGTGCAGGTGGTGGTACTGCCCATCACCGCGGACGCGGTCCCATACGCGGAGAAGGTGCGTGCCGCCCTGCGCGAGGCGGGTGTGCGGGCGGGCATGGACGCCCGCGACGAGAAGATCGGCTACCGCATCCGCGAAGCCGAGGTCCAGAAGGTGCCCTACATGGCGGTGGTGGGGATGCGGGAGGCGGAGGCCGGGGTGGTCGCGGTGCGCGCCCACGGCCGGGGGGACCAGGGGCAGAAAGCGCTGGCGGCCTTCGTTGAGGAAATCGTTGACGAGGCGAATCCGGACCGGTAGTATTCGTCTCCACATAGCCGGGGGCCGCGTGGCCGCCGGCGCAAGGAAGCAGGGACGGGAGTCCCTCACCTGCCATCCATCATGATGATCGGCCAGGTTCGCATAGAGGTCCGCCGCGCGGTTGCGTGGTGGATTCCGCGGACGCCTGGCGTCCGTTTTTTTTTGTAGCGGGAGGCGAACAATCAGCTTCGATCGCAAGAGAGCGCCGCGAATTCGCGCCAACGAACAAATCCGGGTGCCCGAGATCCGGGTGATAGACGCGGAAGGCAATCAGCTCGGTGTTCTTCCCACCCATCAGGCGTTGCAGCTGGCGCAGGAGCAGGGGCTCGACCTGGTCGAGATCTCTCCCACGTCACGTCCGCCCGTTTGTCGCATCATGGACTTCGGGAAGTTCAAGTACGAGCAGAGCAAGAAGCAGAAGCAGTCGAAGAGGAAGCAGCACACGTTCCAGGTCAAAGAGGTCAAGTTCCGGCCCAAGACCGAGGAACACGATTACCAGTTCAAGCGGCGGCACGCGGAAGAGTTTCTGGAGAAGCACTTCAAGGTGAAAATCACGGTGATGTTCCGTGGCCGTGAGATGGACCATCGCGAGATGGGTTACAAGATTCTCGATCGGCTGGTGAAGGATCTTGCCCCCGTGGGAACCGTCGACCGCCAGCCCGAGTTCGAAGGGCGGCTGATGGTGATGTACCTGGCCCCGCACCCGATCAAGCCGGGCCAGCAGAAGAAGAAGGCGGCCGCACCGGCGCCGCCCAAGCCCGAGGCGAAGCCCGAGCCCAAACCGGAAAAGGAAGAGACGCATGCCCAAGCTGAAGAGCAACCGCGCGGCGATGAAACGGTTTCGTAAGACCGGAACCGGCAAGGTGCGGCGCAACAAGGCGTTCAAGAGCCACATTCTGACCAAGAAGACAACCAAGCGGAAGCGCGGGCTGCGCAAGGCGACGCTCGTGCACCCGACGGACATGAAGCGCGTGCGGCGGATGCTGCTGATCTAGCAGCCGCGCAGCGTCCAGTCACCGCAACATCAGTCGGGGTGGCGCCACCCGCAGGAAGAACGGCGCCTCCAAGGAGGTTTTCACCATGCCACGCACAAAGAATACCGTCGCCGGCCGCGAGCGCAGGAAAAAGGTCCTGAAGGCGGCCAAGGGTTTCCGCGGTGGCCGCGGTACCCTGTACCGCACCGCACGCGAGACGGTCGACCGCGCCCTCGTCTATGCCTACCGCGACCGCAAGCAGCGGAAGCGTCACTTCCGCTCGCTGTGGATCTCCCGCATCAACGCCGCCGCGCGCATCAACGGAATGTCGTACAGCCGCTTCATCAACGGCCTCAAGCGCGCCGAGGTGGACATCGACCGCAAGATGCTGGCCGAGATGGCGGTGAACGACTCCGACGGATTCAAGAAGCTGGCCGACGTCGCCAGGGCGGCGTGGACCGGCGGAAGCCGCTAGCGTCGGGTTGAACCCGATGGACCCGCAGTCAATCGAGTCCGGCATTCGCGCCGACGTTGCGGCGTGTGCCACCCCGGATGATCTGGAAGCGGTGCGCGTCCGCTACCTGGGCCGCAAGGGTGTGGTGACCGCCTTCCTGCGCGGCATTGGCGACGCCGACCCCGCGGAACGGCCGCGCCTGGGTGTGGAGGCGAACCGCCTCAAGGAACTGGTGTCCTCGATGCTGGCCGCGCGCCGCGATGAACTGGGCGGTGGCGACCGCAACGAGTTCTACCAGCCGCCGGTGGACGGAACACTCCCCGCGAGCACGGGCCAGGTGGGGCGGCGCCACGTCATCCCCCAGACCATGCGCCGCATGAAGGCCATCCTCGAGGGCATGGGCTACCGCCTGGCGCGCGGGCCCGAAATGGAACTCGAGTACTACAACTTCCAGGCGCTCAATTTTCCCGAGGAACACCCCTCGCGGGACCTGCAGGACACCTTCTACATCACCGACGACATCCTGCTGCGCACGCACACCTCGCCCATCCAGGTGCGCTTCATGCAGGAGCACCAGCCGCCGCTGAAGATCTACGCGCCGGGGCGTGTCTACCGCAACGAGGCCATCGATCCGTCGCACGCGGCGGAGTTCCACCAGGTGGAGGGCCTCTACATTGATACGGACGTATCCATGGCGGACCTGCGTGGCGACCTCTTGTTCTTCCTGCGCGAACTCTTCGGTGCTTCCACGCAGGTGCGTTTCAAGCCGCACTTCTTTCCCTTCACGGAGCCGAGCGTCGACGTGGACATGACCTGCTTCGGGTGTGAGGGGCACGGCTGCACGATCTGCGGACAAACCGGTTGGATCGAGATTCTGGGGGCGGGCATGGTGCACCCCAACGTGCTGCGCGCGGTGGGCTACGACCCCGATCGTTACTCCGGCTTCGCCTTTGGTATCGGCGTGGACCGGATCGCCATGATCAAACACGGTATCACCGACATCCGCATGTTTCTGGCCAACGACATGCGCTTCCTCGAACAGTTTCCGGAGCGGGAACCGTGATCGTTTCTCTCTCATGGTTGCGCAAGTACGTGGACATCGCGGTCGATGCACGCGCGCTTGCCGACGACCTCACCATGCATGGAATCAAGGTCGAGCGCCTGCTCAGCAGTGGTCTCACCGAGCGGCTGGTGGTGGTGGGGCACGTCCTTTCTGTCGCGCCGCATCCGGGCGCCGACCGCCTGCACGTGTGTTCGGTGGATGTGGGTGCGGCCTCGCCCCTGGAAATCGTTTGCGGGGCCCCCAACGTGGCGGCGGGGCAGCGCGTGCCGGTGGCGCTGGTGGGAGCACGCCTCCCCAACGGTGTGAAGATCCGCAAGAGCAAGATCCGCGGCGTCGCGTCGCAGGGCATGATCTGCTCGCAGATCGAACTGGGACTGGGCACGGAGTCCGGCGGCATCATCGTACTGCCCGCGGAGACGCAGATCGGCGCGGTCCTGGCCGACGTCCTGGGCGCGTCGGACGCGACCATGGAACTCGAGATCACGCCCAACCGCCCCGACCAGTTGGGCCACGTGGGTGTGGCGCGCGAGGTGGCGGCGTTGTACGACGTGCCGTTGCGGGTTCCGCAGCCGGCGCCGTCCGCATCCGACAGCGACGATGGCGTGAGCATCGACATCGAGTCGCCCGAAGAGTGCTTTCGCTTCGTGGCCCGCGTGGTACGGGGTGTCAAGGTGGGTCCGTCGCCAGCGTGGCTGCAGGGCGCGCTGGAGAAGGTGGGCGTCAACAGCATCAACAACGTGGTCGACGCCACCAACTACGTGATGCTCGAAATCGGCCAGCCCCTGCACGCCTACGACCTGAAGAAGCTGCGCTCGACGTCGATGGGTGTCCGCCGCGGTCGCCGGGGCGAGCGGCTCGAAGTGCTGGACGGCACCACCCGCGAGCTGGGGCCGGAGCACCTCATCATTACGTGCTCCGACGATGCGGTGGGTGTCGCGGGCGTGATCGGCGGCATGCCGACCGCGATCGACGATGAAACCACCGACATTCTGCTGGAGTGCGCCGCCTTCGCACCGCGTGTGGTGCGCGCAACGCGCCGCGCCCTCAACATCAGCACGGACGCGTCGTACCGTTTCGAGCGGGGAAGCGATCGCGACATCTGTGCCGCCGCCTCGCGGCGCGCGCTGGAGATCATCCTGGAGACCGCGGGCGGGACGGCCGGCCGTGAAGTGGACGTGTTTCCCGCCCCGCGCGAGATACGCAACGTCACCATCCGGCGGTCGACGGTGCGCCGCCTGCTGGGCGAGGATCTCCCTGTGCAGACCGTCACGGGTTTGCTGGAGCGTCTTGCGTTCCACCGGGTGTCGGGGGACGAGAACGCGATAACGGTTTCGGTGCCGTCGTTCCGCTGGGACATCTTCGAGGAAGCCGACCTGGTGGAGGAAGTGGCGCGCATGTACGGCTACGACAACATCGGCCGCGGCTGGAAGTACCGTGTCACGGTGCCGTCCGCGCCGGATGCGTTCGACCGCTTCCTGGAACGGGTGGCGGCCCACCTGGGAGCGCGCGGGCACACGGAGTTCGTCACCAGCGCCTTCACCGACGGGCGTGAACTGCGATGGTTCGACTGGCCCGACGCTGATCCGCGCAGCCATCCCATGCCGCTGAAGAACCCGCTTTCCACCAATCACGCCTACATGCGCACGCACCTGTTGCCGGGAGTACTGGATGCGGTGGCGCACAACATTTCGCACGGCCGGCGCGAGTTGAGCGTGTTCAGCATCGGACGTGTGTTCCTGCGCGCGGAACGGGAATCGGGCCTGCCCGATGAACCGACCCACGTGGTGCTTGTACGCACCCGCCCGCGCGGGGCGACATTCTGGCGCGGAGACGAGTCGCCGCCCGACCTGTTCGAAATAAAGGCCGAAGTGGAAACGCTGCTGGCCGCAATGCGACCCGCGGCCGGGGAAGCATGGTCCTACGACTTCGCGCCGTCGCGGGGCGAGTTTCGCTACAGTGACCGTGGTGGTATGGTGGCCGAGGGTGGCATCATCCCCGTAGCGGCGGCACGGGAACTCGGCATCGAACAGCCCGCGTGGTACGCGGCGATCGATCTGAGTGCGCTTTTTGAGGTCGAGGGCGGCACGGCTATTTTCCGCCCGTTCTCGGAGTTCCCGAGTTCGCGACGGGATCTCTCGCTGGTGGCGCCCGCGGGTGTGAGCTGGTCGCAGATCGAAAAACATGTGGCGAAGGTCGGCGGACGGTTGCTAGAATCCCTACTGGTGTTCGACGTGTTCCGCGGCGCCAGTATCGACGCGGAGCAGACCGCGTACGGGGTGCGATTGTCGTTTCGCTCCAGCGAAGGAACACTGAAAGATTCCGACGTCGACGCCATCGTGACGCGAATTGTCGGGAAGCTCGAGGCCGAACTCGGCGTCGTGCTGCGCTCGTGAGCGCGGAAAGGTAGCGCCTGCATGCAAGGAACCGGGGCTCTCGAGAAACTGAACATTCTGGAAGAGCGGATTGCACAGACCACCGAGCGCTTTGCGCACCTCAAGGACCAGTACCAGGCGCTGCAGGAACAGAAGGATTCGCTGGAGCGTGAAATGGACCGGCTGCGCAGTGCCAACCAGGAGCTGACGGAGCGGATCGGTAGCCTGAAGACGAGCCACGATCGGATCGTGAGTTCGTTGCACAAGGATGAAGTGAAGAAGAGGCTGGATCGCGTGCTGGAGAAGCTGGGCGAGTTGCAACTCTAGAGCGGGGGCCATGATGGAAGAGAAGAGCGCGACGACGGTTGAGATTCTGGGGCGGGAGTACCGCATCCGCGGGAGCGCCGACGGCGACTATGTGCGCGAGGTGGCCCGCTTCGTCGACGCCAGGCTGCGCGAAGTCTCCCGGGGAGCGGCGGGCCAGCCGCCCGACCGGGTAGCCGTGTTGGCCGCTATCAATATTGCGGACGAATTGTTTCAGTTGCGCCGCGCGGCCAGTGACGAGATGATGAGTATCGAGCGCAGGACCGAGGGGCTGATCTCCCTCATTGACGAGAAACTATCGCTCGAGACGTGAGCACCGGCCCACCGCGGGCAGACACACACAAGGAAGCGTGAACGACGAACAAAGGCCTGCGCACATAGTTTAGAAAATTCCCTACCATGCGCGTGATGATAAGGTAATTTTTGAGCCAACACCTTATTGAGGGAAGTTCCGATCGGATCGTGCTGTGTAACCACGCGAGTGGCCGACAAAGCGGTTCGTAGGGGCATCCACGTGGACCACAAAGGTTCATGAGTTCCCTTGTACACGGCATAGCGTGGGGAATTTTCATTTACTGCGCACTCCCGTTCCGCCGCTCCATTCGGTTCGCCGCCCCGGCGGTGAGCCCCCCTGCACAAGAGCCGCCGCCAAGCGCGGCCGGCAGTTGCTTGAGGAAGAACCCGTGATCGTTGCATTTCTGGGAGATGTGGTGGGCAAGAGTGGCCGGCGGGCCGTTGCCGCCGCCGTCGTGCGCGTGCGCGGCGAGCACGGCGCCACGCTGGTCATCGCCAACGCGGAGAACTCCGCGGGCGGCTTCGGGATCAACCAGGCATCGATCGAAGAGATGTCGGCGGCCGGTGTGGACTTCTTCACCACCGGCAACCACGTGTGGGACAAGCGCGAGGGCATCGCCCTGCTGGATTCGCGCGACGACCTGGTGCGCCCCGGCAACTATCCCGCACCGGCGCCCGGCCGGGGCGCCGCCCTGGTGCCGGGGAGCAACGGACGGGTGGCGGTGTTGAACGTACAGGGCCGCGTGTTCATGCCGCCGCTGGACTGCCCCTTCCGCACCGTCGACCGCCTGCTGGGCGAGCTTCCTGACACGGTGCGCATCCGTATCGTCGATTTCCACGCGGAGGCGACCAGCGAGGAGATCGCCATGGCTTATTATCTCGACGGGCGTGTGTCACTGGTGCTTGGAACGCACACGCACGTGGCCACGCGGGACGCGCGCATCCTGCCCGGGGGGACCGGCGCGGTCACGGATGTGGGGATGACGGGGTCCTTCGAGTCCATCCTCGGTGTGCGCAAGGATGAGGTCATCGCGCGCTTTCTGAGCATGCGGCCCACGCGTTTCGAAGTGGCCGGCACCGATGTCCGCTGCGATTATGTGGTGGCGGACATCGACGACGAAACCGGACGCACGCGCGCCTTTTCGCACCACCAACTACTGCTGGAGGGTTGATCAATGCAACTGCTCGACGGGAAGGCCGCCGCAGCCGCCATCAAGTCGGAGATCGCCGCTTCCGTTAGCGCACTGGGGAGTGAGCGGCGCCCGGCCATCGCACTGGTGCGCGTGGGGGAGGATCCCGCATCGAGGGTATACGTGTCGGCCAAGGCCAGGGCGTGCGAGGAGTGTGGCATCGAGTCGCGCGGCCTGCACCTGCCCGAGGACGCGCCCGAAGACCGTGTACTGGGCGTTCTGCGCGACTTCAACCGCGACGAGTCCGTCGACGGGATCCTGTTGCAGCTGCCGCTGCCGCGCCAGGTGGACGCAGACCGTGCCATTGCCGCCATCAGCCCGGAGAAGGACGTCGACGGCTTCCACCCCGAGAGCCTGGGGCGGCTGGCGGCGGGAGCGCCGCGCTTCGTCCCCTGCACACCGCTGGGGATCGTCGAGCTCCTGCGCCGCAACGGTGTGTCCACCGTGGGTGCGAACGTGGTGGTGCTGGGGCGCAGCGTGATCGTGGGCAAGCCGATGGGCCTGCTGCTCACGCTCAAGGGCGCGGGCGGCGACGCCACCGTGACCATGTGCCACAGCCGCACCCGCGACATCGCGGCGCACACGCGCGCCGCGGACATCATCATCGCCGCCATGGGCGTGCCGCGCTTTCTCAAGGCGGACATGGTTCGCGAGGGTGCGGTGGTTGTGGACGTGGGCATCAACCGTGTGGAAGACGCCAGTGCCACGAAGGGCTACACCCTGGTGGGCGACGTCGACTTCGAAGCCGTCGCGCCGCGCACCTCGTTCATCACGCCGGTACCCGGCGGGGTGGGACCGATGACGGTCGCGATGCTGATGTCCAATACGTTCACCGCGTACCGCATGCGGACCCGGTGATATGGCTCGCACGGAGCCACCGGTATTCTCCGTCGCTGAGATCAACGGCGTCGTTCGCGAGCTCCTCGAGGGCGAGTTTCGCGACGTGATCGTCAGCGGGGAACTCTCCAACGTGCGCGTGCACGCTTCCGGGCACGTCTACTTCCGTCTCAAGGATGCGGGCGCGCAGCTGGCCGCGGTGTGTTTTCGCGGCGACGCGCGCGGGATCGATTTCGAACTGCAGGATGGCGTGCAGGTGCTGGCGCGTGGGCGCCTCACCGTCTATGAACCGCAGGGTACCTATCAGCTGGTCGCCCGCGGCATCGAACCCGCCGGGAGGGGCGAGCTGGAGCGCGCCTACCGCCTGCTGGTGGCCCGCCTCGACGCGGAGGGCCTCTTCGACGAGGCACGCAAGCGTCCGCTGCCGCGCTACCCGCGCACGTTGGCCGTTATTACGTCGCCCTCCGGGGCGGCGATAAAGGACATCCTCTCGACGCTGCGGCGGCGCTTCCCGTGCGTGGAGGTCCTGTTCGTCCCCGTGCCGGTGCAGGGCGAGACGGCGGCGCCGGCCATCGCTCGGGCGCTGGACGCGGTGTCGGAACAGCCCGCGGTCGACGCCGTCATCGTGGGCCGCGGCGGCGGCAGCCTGGAAGACTTGTGGGCGTTCAACGAGGAGGCGGTGGCGCGCGCCATCCACCGCTGTTCCGTTCCGGTGATCAGTGCGGTCGGCCATGAACGCGACGTCACCATCGCCGACCTGGTGGCGGACCGGCGTGCAGCCACGCCAACCATGGCGGCGGAGATCGCCGTACCCGAACGCGCCGAGGTTGCGCGCCGCATCGACGGGCTCGACGCCGCCATGGCGTCCCGGGTGCGCTCGCGCGTGGAACGCTCTGCGGCGCGGGTCAGCGAACTGCTGCGCAGCTATGCGCTGGGCAGTGTTCGCGGGCGCATCGAGCAGGGCATGCAGGGGCTGGACTTCATCAGCGTACGCCTGCAGGCCGGCGTGCGCGGCGGCCTGCGCGAGCATTCCGGGCGCCTGGATACGCTGGATGCGCGGCTGTCGTCGCTGGACCCGCGGGAGACGATGCGGCGCGGCTATGTGGCCTGCGCAGACGCGGTCTCCGGACGTCTCCTCAAGGGTGCGAAGGAAGCGCTGGACGCGCGCAGCGTGCACCTGTCGTTCCACGATGGGGCCGTATCGGCGAATGTCGGCGGACGGGTCGGCAAGGAGGGAACATGAGCAGGAAGAAGGATGGCGCCGAGGACATCGGGGAGCTCACTTTCGAGGATGCCATGAAACGCCTGGAGCGGATCGTCTCCGAACTGGAGGCGGGAAGCGTTTCGCTGGCGGATTCGTTGCAGAAGTTCGAGGAGGGGATTGCACTGGGCCGCCGCTGCCGGGAACTGCTCGCGAGCGCGGACCTGCGGGTGCGCACGCTGGTGGAAGGCGCGGAGGGAACGCTGGTGGAGGGAGAGTCGTTTGACGCGGAGTGATTCCTCGTTCGACGCCCGCGCCGCGGCCGACCGCGCGGCGGTGGAGGAGCGGCTGGCGGAACTGCTGGCGCGCTTCGCGCATCAGCACGACGGCATGCGCGAGGCCATGGCCTACTCGCTGCTGGGCGGCGGCAAGCGCCTGCGGCCGCTCCTGTGCCTGTGGACGCACGATGCGCTGGGCGGAGCCCGGCGCGACGCGGCACTCGATTGCGCCTGCGCCGTCGAGTGCGTGCACACCTACTCGCTCGTGCACGACGATCTGCCGTGCATGGACGACGACGACCTTCGGCGTGGCAAACCCAGCTCGCACCGGCGCTTCGGTGAGGCGGTGGCGGTTCTCACCGGCGACGCATTGCTCAGCATGGCCTTCGAGATTTCGGCGACGCTGGCCGATCGGCACGACGTGGACAGTGACCTGGCGCTGACGGTGGTGCGCATCCTGAGCTCTGCGGCGGGTACCGATGGCCTCATCACCGGCCAGGCCCTCGACCTGACGCCGCCGGATTGCGGCGGCATCGACGCCGTGGAACGGATTCACGAGCACAAGACCGCCCGCCTGATCGCCGCCGCGCTGGAAACGGGCGCGACCCTGGCGGGTGTGCCGGCCGCGGCGCTGGAGCGGGTGCGGCGCGCCGGGCTCGATGCCGGCGCCGCATTCCAGATCGTGGACGATCTGCTGGATCTGGAGGGCAGCGAGGATTCACTTGGCAAGACCCCGGGCAAGGATGTACACGGGGGAAAGCTCACCTATCCGGCGGTAGCCGGCGTGGAGCGCTCGCGGGCGGAAGCCTCGCGCAGGATCGAGGCCGCACTGGCCTCACTGCCCGGGATAGACGGTACCCCTCTCGCCGCACTGCTGGCGCATCTCGTGGGCCGTCACTCGTGAGCGCGCAACCGATGTTCCTTTCAGCCATATCGCAGCCTCTGCTCGTCGGAATCCTCGGGGGGCTCATCGCCCAGGGGATGAAAGTCGTCTCTTTCCTCCTGCTGGAAAAGCGGATAAACTTCCGCAGACTCCTCGAGACCGACGGTGCCCCCAACATGCACAGCGCGGCCTTTGCCGCGTTGACCGTCGCCATCGGATCGTCCCGTGGTTTCGGGTCGATCGAGTTCGGCGTCGCCATGTGTTTCACCGCCCTGGTGACGGTTGATATGTGGAACGTCAAGCGGGCCGCGTCCCGCCAGGCGGAGATGGTGGAGCTGCTGGTTCAGAAGCTGCGTCCGGGCGCACTGGCGCGCGGACGCAGGGCGTTGTCGTACTCGGTTCTCGACGTCCTCACGGGGACTGCGATCGGCGTTGTGACGGCGCTCATCCTCGGTTGACGGTGCCTAACGGCAGGAGCAGGAGCATGAGCATT
This sequence comes from Candidatus Krumholzibacteriia bacterium, assembly GCA_029865265.1. Lineage (NCBI taxonomy): Bacteria > Candidatus Krumholzibacteriota > Candidatus Krumholzibacteriia > Candidatus Krumholzibacteriia bacterium. The sequence continues at coordinate 117,805 of JAOUHG010000005.1, forward strand.
CTCGATCGCATTCACTACCCCTCCGATCTCAAGTCCGTGCCGGTACAGGACCTGCCGCAACTTGCGCGCGAGCTGCGCGACGAGATCCTCACCAGCGTCGGCCGCACGGGCGGGCACCTCGGCGCCAGCCTGGGCGCGGTGGAGTTAACCCTGGCGCTGCACTACGTGTTCGATGCGCCCCGGGATCAGATCGTGTGGGACGTGGGGCACCAGGCGTACGGACACAAGATCATCACCGGGCGGCGGGAGCAATTCGATACGCTGCGCCAGCGGCACGGTCTCAGCGGCTTTCCCAGGCGTGACGAGAGCGAATACGACACCTTCGGGGTGGCTCACGCCAGCACCGCCATCAGTGCCGCGCTGGGCATGGCCATCGCGCGCGACATCAAGGGCGAAGCGTTCAACGTGCTGGCGGTGGTGGGCGACGGCGCGCTCACCGGCGGCATGGCGTTCGAAGCCATGAACAACGCCGGCGTGCTCAAGAAGGACATGGTGGTGGTGCTCAACGACAACAGGATGTCCATCTCCCACAACGTGGGTGCTCTGCACAAGTACCTGACCAAGATCACCTCCGGCGCACTCTACAACCACCTGCAGGCGGATGTGTGGGAGTTGCTGGGGCACCTGCCGCGCGGCGGCGGCAAGGCGCGGCGCGTGGCGCGCAAGATCAAGGAGAGCATCAAGACCCTGGTGGTCCCCGGGGTCATCTTCGAGGAACTGGGTTTCCGTTACTTCGGTCCCATCGACGGGCACAACGTCGAGTTCCTGGTGCAGACTTTCGAGCACATCCGGAACCTCAACGGCCCCATCCTCGTGCACGTGATCACGCAGAAGGGAAAGGGCTACCACTTCACCGAGAACGACCCGTTCTGTGCGCACGGGGTGACCCGCTACGACAAGATCCCCGGCGACCGGCCGGCCAAGAAGGGCAACCCGTCCTACACGGGCGTGTACGGCAAGACCATCCTGGAGATGGCCCGCGCGGACAAGCGCATCGTGGCCATCACCGCGGCCATGCCGGATAATACCGGCCTCACCGACTTTGCGCGCGAGATTCCGGATCGCGTATTCGACGTGGGCATCGCCGAGCAGCACGGTGTGACCTTTGCGGCCGGGCTGGCCACGCGCGGCATCGTACCCATGGTCACCATCTATTCGACGTTCCTGCAGCGCGCATTCGACCAGGTGATCCACGACGTCGCCCTTCAGAGCCTGCCGGTGCGTTTCATTCTCGATCGCGGCGGCATCGTGGGCGAGGACGGCCCCACTCATCACGGCACCTTCGACCTGAGCTACCTGCGCATGGTTCCGAACTTCGTGATCATGGCGCCCAAGGACGAGAACGAACTGCGGCACATGGTGAAGACCGCGGTGTCGTACGAGGCGGGCCCGATCGCCATTCGCTTCCCGCGCGGTGAAGGGCTCGGCGTTCCCATGGACGAAGCGTTGCAGGAGATTCCCATCGGCCGCGCCGAGGTTCTCTCCACCGGGCGCGACGTCATGTTCGTCGCCATCGGAGCGATGGTGGCCCCGTGCGTCGCGGCCGCGGTTGCGCTGGGCTCGCGGGGCATCAATGCCGGCGTGGTCAACGCGCGTTTCGTCAAGCCGCTCGACAGTGAGCTGCTCGACCAGCTCGCCGCCGGCGATGCACTCATCATCACCGTCGAGGACAACGTGCTGGCGGGCGGGTTCGGTTCGGCGGTCAACGAGTACTGGGTGGAGCACCACCACGATCTGGTCAACGTCCGCAATCTCGGCCTTCCGGATCGCTTCATCGAACACGGCGACCGCGATGGTCTGCTCGCCGAGGCGGGGTTGTCCGCGGAGGCGATCGCGCAGTTCGCCGCAGACGCGCACGACGAACGCCGGCGTTCGGTCCGGTCGGTCGCCTCGTGATCTCACCCGCCCTCCAAACGCGGCGCGCCGCCACCACCCCCGGGGCCGCGTCATGACGTCACCACGGATCACGCGTGTCGGCATCGCCGCCAACCTCGAGAAGGACGGTGCGGCGGATATCGCCCGCGACCTGGTTGCGGGGCTGCACGGCCTCGGCATGAGCGTGTTCCTCGATGACGATCTGGCGACGCTGGCGCCCGCGCTGCCCGTTGCGCGCAGCGGGATTCCCGAGGACTGCGAGATGATCGTCGCCATCGGGGGCGACGGAACCATCCTCAAGTACGCGCGCCGCTACGTGGACCGTGCCACGCCCCTGGTGGGTCTGAAGTGCGGCCGGCTGGGATTCCTCGCCGAGTCCAGCAAGGAGCGCGTACTGGGCCTGCTCAACGGCGGCGCCTACACGGTGCAGCGACGCATGCGCATCCTGTGCCGCGTGCAGCAGCCCGGCCGCCCGCTGGACGAGTTCAGCGCGCTCAATGACGTGGTTGTGCACAGCACGGGATACTCGCGCATGGTCACCATGCGTGTCGCGGTGGGCGGGAAACTGCTGCGTGAGTTCTCCGCCGACGGACTCATCATCGCGACCCCGACCGGATCCACCGCGTACTCGCTCTCCGCGGGCGGTGCGGTGGTTGAACCCACGCTGGACGCCATCGTGCTCACCCCGCTCAACCCGCACACCATGAGCATGCGTCCCATGGTGCTGGACTCCACCGAAGTCGTCACGATCTCCGTCAGCTCGGCGCCGTCCGGTGTGCTGCTCACGGTGGACGGGCAGGTGGGTCTCGAGTTCGACCCGTCACACGCGATCACCCTGCTGCGCGATGAGCGGCCCACGCGCCTGGTGGTGCCCGACGATTACGACTTCTTCGCCCTGCTGCGCGAGAAACTGTGAGCACGCCATGTTGCGCCGGCTGCGCATCGAGAATCTCGCCGTCGTCGAGGACGTCAGCCTCGAGTTCAAGCCCGGACTGAACATTCTTACCGGATCCACCGGGGCGGGCAAGTCGCTCATCGTGGGTGCGGTGAACCTGCTGCTCGGGGAGCGCGCAGCGGCTGAAGTCATCCGCACTGGAAGCCCCGAGGCGCGCGTGGAGGCCGAGTTTGACCCGCCGCCGGGCGGCGCCGCCGGAACGCTGTTTGCGTCCGTGCCGGCCGGCGAGCCGGTGGTCCTGGCGCGCCGCGTTTCCGGCAGCGGCCGCTCCACGGCGTGGGTGAACGGGCGTGCCGTGCCGCTGAAGGACCTGCGCCTGGCGGCCTCGGCGCTCATCGAGCCACACGGGCAGAACATCCAGTATCAACTTCGCGATCCCCGCCACCACGTTGAGTACGTGGACGCGTTCGCTGACAACGGGTCTTTGCGCGAGCGCTACGCCGCGGCCCTCGCGCGCCTGCGGGATGCGGCGGCGCAACTGGCACGCTACGACGCCGGCCTCGCGGAGATGGCCGAGAAGCGGGAATTGTATGCGCACCGGCTGGCGGAGATCGAACGGGTGGCGCCCCGCCCGGGTGAGAAGGTGGATCTGGAAGCGAAGGCGCGCGTATTTGCGAATGCGGAGAAGTTGTACGCGGTACTGGAGGCGAGTTGCGCGGCGCTGTACGACGACGACCGCTCCGCGTCCGCGCTGGTCGGCGAGAGTGCGCGGCGACTGGAGTCGCTGACCGCGGTGGACGCCCGCCTGGCCGCGATTGCCGGCCGCCTGCGCGAGGCGGCGGCGTTGATTGCAGACGCGGCCGGCGAGGCGCGCGCGCTGGTCGACGGGCTGGACTTCGAGCCCGCGGACGTCGAGCGTACCCAGGAGCGCCTGGACGCGCTGGTTCGCCTGGAGCGGCGCTACGGCGCCGCGCTGGATGATCTGATCGCTCAGAAGGCGGCGTGGAAGGAGATTCTCGAGTCGCTCGACGGCGGGACCGGCCGACGCGAGGAACTGGAGCGGGCCGTGGCTGCCGCGGCGGACGGGGTGGCGCAGGCCGGTTCGGCGCTCAGCGCCGCGCGCGCCGCAGCCGCCCGGGAACTGGACCGGGGCGTGACCGCCGGCATACAGGCGCTGTCCATGCGCGGCGCCAGCTTCCGCACCCACATCGCCCACGCGGCCGATGCCGCCAGCCCGGTGCGGATAGACGGCGCCGGTGTGGTGTGTCACGACGACGGACTGGACGTGGTGCACATGCGCGTGCAGACCAACCCGGGCGAAGCGGAGGGTGGCCTTGACGAGATTGCATCCACCGGCGAACTGTCGCGCGTGGCGCTGGTGCTCAAGCAACTGGCCGCGTCCGGTGTTCCCGGCACCACGTTGATCTTCGACGAGATCGACGCCGGGGTGGGGGCGGACCTGGGGGATGCGCTCGCGGAGAATCTGCTTGCGCTGTCAAAACGGCATCAGATAATCTGCATTACTCACATGCCTCAGATCGCCGCCCGGGGACAGTCCCACCTCGTCGTCCAGAAAGACATCGACGGTGACCGAACGAGGGTTCGTGTTCACGCCGCCGAAGGCGACGAGCGAACACGGGAGATCGCCCGCATGCTCGGCGGCGGCGAGGGAAGCGACCGGCGCCTGGCGCTGGCCGCCGAGATGTTGGATCGCACTCGTCGCGATCGGCGCGAGAAACATGTGCGCCCGTAGCTCAGCTGGATAGAGCACTGGCCTCCGGAGCCAGGGGTCGCAGGTTCGAATCCTGCCGGGCGTACCATTCCTGACCCCCGGGGGTAGTCATTGCTCGGCTGGCTCCTTCGATTTCTCCTCGCCCTGTTCGCAGCCCGGCTGGTGGTACGCGCGCTGCGCCCCGGGCGGCCGGCTCCGCCGCGCTTTGACCCAGAAGCGGCCGCAAACAGGGGAAAACCACGCGCCGCGCCTCCCTTCGATCCGTCGTCGGTCGACGACGCCGACTTCGAAGAGCTCCCCGGCGAGTGAGGTGAACCATGTTCGTTCGACCCCGCCGACCCCGCCGCACGGGCCGCTTCCGGTCCGGCCGCATGCGCACCGAGCGCGAGCGGCGCGAGTACCTCATCTCCATGTACGCGTCCGCCGCGGTGAAGGCAGGCCTCGCCGTGGCACTCATGGTGGCGGCGTTCCAGGCCTTCCGCGCGGCCCAGATCCACGCCGCAGGCGCTTCGCTGGGACTGCGGCTTTTCCTGCCCCTGGCCCTGCTGGCGGGTGCTCTCTTTGCACTGCGCGCGGCGCTGCGCGGGGTGGGCGAGGCGAGAGAGATTCGCAGCACCCCGCTGCTCGATGACGGGGACGACGAGTAGGCCCTCGCAAAACCTAACAAACGCATTTACAGCAGGTTAACCCGGGCGCATGGCATGCGAATTGCTGCGTCCCACGGGGGTTCGGCTGCGGCCGCACGGCCTGAGGAACCTCTTTCGGTGGGCGCTGTATCCATTTGTAATGAAGAAACTTATCCGACACCGCGATATCCTGTTCTCGACCCTGTCCGAGATCACAAGCCTGATCGTTGCGGGACACGACAAGCGGATGATCTTCCGCAAGGTCCTGGAATGCTCCATCCACGTCCTCGACGCGGAGCGGGTCTTCCTGCTGGAACTCGACGGCAACCGCCTGGTGCGCTACAGCCGGGGCATCGACGACGGTTCGCGCGAGCCAAAAATCGATGTGCTCGACGAGACCCCGGGCGTGCTGGGCTGGATGATCAAGGAGACGGAGCAGGACGTCTTTCAGCCGGGGCGGGCGCTGGGGCTGGACGTGCCCACGCTGACGCGCAGCCTTGGAGACGACACCGGCAACCGCGTCATCATCAGTGCGCCGCTGGTGGCCAAGACATCCATGTTCGGGCTGCTCATTGCCATCCATCGCTCCGGCGCGCTGTACGCACCGGAAGACGTGCGGCTGCTCACGCTGCTCGCCAACCAGGCCGCGATCGCGGTGGAGAACGCGCTCCTGTACCAGAAGCTCGAGCAGGAGGCCATCACCGATGGCCTCACCTCGGTCTACAACTACCGGTTCCTGATATCGTCGCTCGAAAGCGAGATAAAGCGCGCCCGCCGCTTCAAGCAGTCGTTCTCGTTCGTCATGCTGGACGTCGATAATCTGAAGTCATACAACGACCGCCACGGCCATTTGAGCGGCAGCCAGGTGCTCAAGGAGATCGCGACCATCATCAAGGCGAGTTGCCGCGAGATCGATTTCGTGAGCAAGTACGGCGGTGACGAGTTTGGCGTGCTGCTGCCGCAGACGCGCTTGGCCGGCGCGGAGAAGGTCACCCGCCGGGTGGTCGACTGTGTCCGCGAGCACTGCTTCGACGCCCAGACGCCGGGGCTGATCACCTGCAGCGCGGGCGTTTCGTCGTTCCCGCGCGACGGGCAGACCCCGCAGGCGATCATTGAGGCCGCGGACAAGGCCCTGTACCAGGCCAAGAGAACCGGCAAGAACACCGTGGTGACCACCGAGTCGCTCATCGAAGAAATGGCCTGAAGTTCTCGTCCGGCCCCGAAAGGGGCGATCAAATCAATACTTGTCTGTGCGCCCGGCTGAGATTAGGCTCGGCGCGGCGCATCTGGAAAAGGAGCCTGGGAGGCAAATGTCAATCATCGAGAAACTACGCGCGCGCGAGGCGCGCACCGCGGTAATCGGCCTGGGATATGTGGGGCTGCCGCTGGCGGTGGAACTCGCGCAGGCCGGTTACGAAGTGGTCGGGATCGACGTGATCGCGGAGAAGGTCGATCGCGTCAACGCCGGGGACAGCTACATCAAGGATGTGACGTCCGAGGCCTTGCGCGAGGTCGTATCCTCGGGCCGGCTGAAGGCCACCACGGATTTCTCCGTGCTGGCGAGTTGCGACACGGTGGACATCTGCGTGCCCACACCGCTGCGCAAGACGCGCGACCCGGACATCTCCTACATCGTGGCATCGGTTGAAGAGATCGCCAAGTACGTGCATCCGGGCATGCTGGTGGTGCTGGAGTCGACCACCTACCCGGGTACCACCGAGGAAGTCATCCTGCCCATGCTGGCGCGTGACGATTTCCGCGTGGGCGAGCACTTCTTCCTGGCGTTCTCGCCGGAGCGCGTGGATCCGGGCAACCCCCGCTTCAACACCAAGAACATCCCCAAGGTGGTGGGCGGGGTGACGCCGCGCTGCACCGAGGTGGCGGCCGCGCTGTATTCCGGCGCGCTCAGCACCATCGTGCCGGTGAGTTCGGCGAAGGTGGCGGAGACGGTGAAGCTTCTGGAGAACACCTTCCGCAGTGTCAACATCGGCATGGTCAATGAGATCGCGCTGATGTGCAACAAGATGGACATCGACGTGTGGGAGGTGATCCGTGCGGCGGCCACCAAGCCATTCGGCTTCATGCCGTTCTACCCGGGGCCAGGCCTGGGCGGCCACTGCATCCCCATCGACCCGTTCTATCTGTCATGGAAGGCCAAGCTGGCCGGGTTCGAGGCACGGTTCATCGAACTGGCGGGGCAGATCAACGGCTCCATGCCGGAGTACGTGGTGGCACGAGTCGCCGAGGCGCTCAACCGTCATCGTAAGGCCGTCAACGGGTCGCGCGTGCTGGTGGTCGGCATATCCTACAAGGCCAACATCGACGACATTCGCGAGTCGCCGGCGCTGGACGTAATGCGCCTGCTGGTGCGCAGCGGCGCGCAGGTCGTCTATCACGACGACGTGGCCGACAGGCGCGACCACGAACTGCAGCACCTGGAGGCAAAGCCGGTGGACCTGTCGCCGCAGACGCTGGCCACGTGTGACTGCGCAGTCATCGTCACCGGACACGACGGCGTGGACTACAAGGCGCTTCTGGACGGTGTGCCCGTACTGGTGGATACGCGCAACGTGTTCGCGGGCGTTCAATCCGACAAGATCGTCAGGCTCTAACGCAGGTGAAGGAGAACGCGTGTCCAGCTATCTCGTGACCGGCGGTGCCGGCTTCATTGGCTCCAACATCGTGGACGAACTGCTCCGGCGCGGGCAAACCGTCCGCGTGCTCGACAACTTCGCGACCGGGCGGGAAGAGAACCTGCAGGACGCGGGAGACCGCATCGAACTCATCCGCGGCGACGTCCGCGACATCGCCGCGGTGGATGCCGCGGTAGCGGGCTGCGACTTCGTCCTGCACCAGGCCGCACTGGCCTCGGTGCCGCGCTCCATCGCCGACCCGGTGGCCAACAACGAGGTCAACGCGCAGGGCACGCTCAACGTGCTGGTGGCCGCCCAGAAGCACGGGGTGAAGCGTGTGGTATACGCCTCCTCCTCCTCGGTGTACGGCGACAGCGAAGAGCTGCCCAAGGTGGAGAGTATGACCCCCAACCCCATGTCTCCTTACGCGGTGGCCAAGCTGGCGGCCGAGTACTACTGCCGGGTGTTCGCGGAACTGCACGGAATGACCACCGTCGCGCTGCGCTACTTCAACGTGTTCGGACCGCGCCAGGACCCCGGCTCGCAGTACAGCGCGGTGATCCCCATCTTCGTCAAGGCACTGGTGGAGGGGAAGGCGCCCACCATCCATGGCGACGGCGAGCAGTCGCGCGACTTCACCTACATCGACAATGTGGTCGGGGCCAATTTGCGGGCCTGCGAGGCGAACGTCAGCGGCGGCAAGGTGTATAACATCGCCTGTGGCGGACGTTTCTCCCTCAACCAGTTATACGCGGCCCTCGCGGCCCGCGTGGGGACGGACCTGCGGCCGGTATACGGCCCGCCCCGGGCGGGAGACGTGAAGCACTCCATGGCCGCCATCGACAGGATCCAGCGCGAGTTGGGCTACCAGGTGTCGGTTTCGTTCGAGGATGGCATCGAGCGCACCGTGCGCTGGTACCAGGACGTCGGCCTCAAGGCGCTTCGTTGACGGAGGTTTTTGCGCCGTGAACAATTTTCAGTCGTGGTTGCGCAGTCCCTGCGGCCGCCTGCTGGCCGGCCTGGTCGTGTTCACCTACTGCAACACAGTGCTGGGCGCCACCTTCGCCCGCGCCCAGGTGCAGCAGCCCATCTCCCAGTCCACGCCCGGCGCCGAGTACCGCGTCGGACCCACCGATCATCTGTTTCTCGCGGTGCCACAGCGCCAGGACCTCAATCGCGAACTGGTGGTAGATGAAAAGGGCGCGGTAACCCTGCCGCTGGTTGGCGATGTGGTGGTGGCGGGCCTGACCAAGGGCGAGATCGAGACGCGCCTGCTGCAGGCGCTTCGCGAGTACTATCCCAGCATCAAGTCGGTGGAGGTCACGGTTACGCGCGCCATGAGCAACGTGATCTTCGTGAGCGGCGACGTCCGCGTCCCCGGCAAGTACAGCATCACCGAAGCGATCAACGTGTGGGAAGCGATTCGCGAGGCGGGTGGCCCGAGTGCGACCGCGGCGCTCACCAGTGTGCGCGTCATCCAGGACCGTGCGCGTGGCGGACGCACGTTCGTGGTGGACGTGCAGGCGGCGCTGGACGCGGGCTCGGTGGGGGATCTGCCGCTGCTCAACCCCGGGGATACCGTGCTGGTGCCGGCCGAGGGCGAGGTCTACACGGGCGTCTCGGGCGTGAACGTGTTCGGCGCGGTGGTGCGGCCGGGCGCGTACCCGCTGCCCGCGCGCCAGGACCTCATGAGCGCGCTCATGGTGGCGGGTGGGCCCGCCCCGGGGGCCAAGATGAGCAAGATCCGCATTGTGCGCCCGAGTGGCAGCGCGACGGCGCAGATCATCAAGGTCAATCTGGACGACTTCATCTACAAGGGGGAGATGGCCAACAACCCGCTCCTGCGATCGGGCGACACCATCTATATGGCCCGCAAGACGTTCTCGTCCCAGAACATCGGTGTGGTGCTCGGTTTCATCACGGCAATCGGGACTATCGTCCTGTTGTACTACACGATTCAGAAGGAATACGATGCACAACAGGCCCGAACGACCCCGTAGCCGCGGCCGCGACTGGTAGTCTTGTGCGCAAAGTAGTCCAGCACGAACACGACACCGGATTCCGCCTCAACCTGGGCGAGTACGCGCGCGTCCTGTGGCGCAAGAAGTACTTCGTCCTCGTCCCGCTGGTCATCTCGGTCATCGTGTCCAACGTCGGCGTGCGTTTCCTCGTACCGGAGTACGAGTCGAGTTCGGTGATCCGCATCGGCGGCATCGCCGACGTGGCCACCGAGGTCGACCGCTTCATCCAGACCGGCGCCGGCCGCCGGTCGCGCAACGCCGAGCTCGGCATGCAGCTGGAAGCGGACGTCATGGGCAGCGCGTTCCTCGACGAGCTGATCCGCCGCATGGGCATGGATCAGGACCCCACCCTCATCGTGCAGGCCGAGCGGCAGCGCGAGATGCTCTACCCGGGTGTGACGGTGGACGAGCTGGTCATGCGCCGCCTGCGCAACTTCCTGCGCCAGCGCATCAAGGTCGATGGCGAGGGACCCGGTCTGTTCCGCATCGCCTACTGGGACGCCAACCCCGAGGCGTGCTACGTGGTGACCGACGCCATCACCAGCCTGTACATCGAGATGCAGCGCCGCCAGACCAACCAGGCGCTGCAGGAAGTCAGTGAGTTCAGCGAGGAACAGTTGGCGGTCTACAAGGAGCGGCTGGATCGCTCGGAACGGGAACTGGCCCGCTTCCAGGAACAGATGGCGGAGCAGAGCACCACCACCAATCCGGTGACGCAGGGCAACGCGGCGCTTTCCGACCGCCTGCGCAGCGATCTGGGGCTCACCATCCGCAGCGCTGAGTCGACCCTGGAACGAATTCGCGATCCGATGGCGGCACAGCTGGGCGGCGTGCCGGATGGGGATCGCATCTGGCGCGACCCCGAGCTGCGCAAGCTGGTCAGCGACCTGACCAACCGCCGCGAGGCGGAGCTGCTGGCGGAACTCAGCGCCGGCGCCGGCGCCGGCCCGGGCGCGGACGACGCGAGCGGCATCGTGCTCACCCAACAGGCCATTCAGCGTCGCCTGTCCGCTCTGATCGCGGACCTGTTTCCCGATCTAGCGGCGGATTACCGGCCCATTGTCGTCGAGTACTTCTACCAGCAGGCGGAGATCAACGCGCTCAAGCAGAAACGAGACCGCCTGGACGCGTACATCCAGACCTACCGCCTGCGCATTCAGATGGCGCCGCAGCGGGACACCGAACTGGCCCGTCTGCGCAAGGAAGTCGAGAACAACCGCGACATCTACAACACTTTTGCCAACGCGGCGCGAACCACTCAGATCAGCCGCGAGGCCCAGAACACCGAACTGGGCGCCACCGTGTTCCTGGTGGAGGAGGCCAGCAAGCCGCTGGCGCCGGTGCGCCCGGACAAGTTCAAGATCCTGGTGCTCGCCTTTCTGCTGGGGGTGAGTATCGGCGCGGCGGGCCTGCTGCTGACGGAGTTTACCGATTCGTCCTTCCGCACCGTGGACGACGTCGAGAAGACCCTGGGGCTCAAGGTGCTGGGCACGATACCGCGCTTCGACCGTGCGCGCTGGCGGCACGACTCCACCCGCAAGCGCTCCATCATCTGGACGGTAACGGTGGTGGTCCTGGTGGGCGTGGTGATCGCGTCATTCTATTCCTACGGGAAGTCGACGCGCGAACAGTTGATCGATCTGGATCTTTCGCGCTCAACCCGGGGCGCCACGCCGGAGCAGTAACCCCATGAAGACGGCCAGACATCAGAACATCTTCGACACCTACGACGGCGAATCGCCCATCTCCACGGAATTGCGCCGCCTCTACCACAACGCGAAGCGCGACGAGAGCCAGCGACACTACAAGTCGTTCCTTGTCACCAGTTCGACGCGCGGCGAAGGCAAGAGCACCATATCCTCATGGCTCTCGATGACCATCGCGCAGTTTCCCAGCAAGAAGGTGCTGCACGTCGATGCGGACCTGCGCCGGCCCCGCGCCCACGACATCTTCGGGGTGAAGAACGCGGTGGGGCTGAAGGACTGCCTCGCCAGCAACGTCGATCCCATGGACGTGGTCAAGAAGACGCCCATGGCCAACCTGAGCGTGATCACCGCCGGAGAGCGAGCGGAACAGCCCGGCAAACTCTTCGAGTCCGAACACCTCAAGGAAGTCCTCAGCAAGCTCGAGTTCTACTTCGACATCGTTATCGTGGACAGTGCGCCGGTACTCGCGGTCAGTGACACGCTCTTTCTCTGCTCTGAGATTGAGGCGATCATGCTGGTCGTGCTTGCCGGCGTGACGCCGCGCGAAGTGGTGCAGCGCACCAAGAACATCCTCGATGACTCGCACGCCAATCTCGTGGGCGTAATTCTCAACAACGTCAGCCAGGTCCTGCCCTACTACTACGACTACAAGTACTACGGCTACGAGGAAAGGAAGCCGCGCGATCGCGGTTCCACCCCGGGCAAGGGAAATGACGAATAGCACGGCCGGGCCCGCGACCGTGATCCAGGTGGTGCATAACCTGGACGTCGGGGGCCTCGAACGGGTTGTCATCAGTCTCATCGACGGACTCGATGCGACGCGCTACCGCAGCGTCCTGGTGTGTTTGCAGGACGGCGGTGCATTGCTGGGTGATATTCGCGCGTCCAACCTGCGCGTATACGGGCTGCGCAAGGGCAATCGCTTCAGTCTGCGCGCGCTGGGCCTGATGACGGCCATCCTGCGCCGGGAACGGGCCGACATCGTCCACTGTCACAACCGCGGCGCGCTGACCTACGGAGTGCTGGCCTCGGTGCTGGCGGGAAGGGGACGGGTGATGTACACCGCGCACGGCGTTCGCTCCGCCGGGAGCCTGCGCAGTATCATGCTGGGGTGGGGACGCCGGCGCGTGCGGCGGGTGGTCGCGGTGTCCGAAGACGCGCGCCGGGTGGCAACCGCGCAGGGACGCATGGACCCGCGCCGGACGATGCTGGTGATCAACGGAATCGATGTGCGGCGCTTCGATCCCGCGCCTGGCGCCGGGGACGTGCGGCGGGCGCTGGGCATCGAGGACGCTGCGTTCGTGTTTGGCATCGTGGCCCGACTCACGCCGGTGAAAGACCACCGCACGTTGTTGCGCGCCTTCGCGCGCGTGCAGGCCGCGGGTCACCGCGGGGCGCGCCTGGTCATCGTCGGCGGTGGCGAGAGCACGGACGAGGTCCGCGCGCAGGTGGATGAACTGGGGCTCTCCGGCCGCGTTGTGATGACGGGGGACCGCCGCGACGTGCCCGCGCTGATGGGTGCGATGGACGCATTCGTGCTCTCATCGTACTCGGAGGGCCTGTCGATCACCCTGCTCGAGGCGATGGCGGCGTCGTTGCCGGTGGTGGCCACCCGGGTGGGCGGCAACGCGGAGATCGTGCAGGACGGGGTCAGCGGACTTCTGGTGGAGCCGCGCAATCCGGAGGCCCTGGCGGCGGGGATGATATTCGTGCTGGAACGCCCCGACGAAGCACGGCGCATGGGTGTCGCGGGCCGCGCCCGGGTCGAGGCGGGCTTCAGCGAGCGGGCCATGGTGGATCGGTACGCCGCTGTGTACGACGAACTCCTCGCCGGACCGGATTTCTAGATGCGCGTCCTGGTGGTCACAAACCTGTTTCCCAGCGCCGGGCAACCGCGCCGCGGTCTGTTCAACTTTCAGCAGTTGCTCGCGCTGGCCGCCGCCGACGCGGTGCACGTGGTGTGCCCGTCCCCGGAACTGCCGGGCGGCGCCTTGCTGCGCCGCTTGCGCGGCCGGCCTGCCGTTGCGCGGGAGACGCACGCGGGGATTCGCGTCGATTATCCCCGCTACCCGTACCTGCCGCGCGTGGGTCAGGGCGTGCACGACCGCCTGTTCGAATACGGAGCCCGGCGCACCGTGGCCGAGGCGATGGCGGCGTTCCACCCGGGCGCGCTGCTGGCCACATGGAGTTACCCCGATGTTGTGGCCGCCGCCCGGCTGGCGAGGGAACACGGGCTGCCGCTGGTGGCGAAGGTGCACGGCACGGATGTGAATGATTATTTTCGGATGCCGCGGCGGCGGGCGCTGATCGTTGATGCCCTCATGCGCGCGCAGGCGGTGGTGGCGGTGAGCGCGGCCCTCGCGGAACGCATCCGCGAGGCCGGGATCCGGCCGGAGCGGATTCACACCATTCCCAACGGCGTCGACACCGCGCGCTTTGCTCCGCGCGACCGCTCCGCCGCACGCGCGACGCTCGGGCTGGCACCGAATGCTCCGCTGGTTCTCTTCGTCGGGAATCTCAAACCGGTCAAGGCGATCGATACGCTGATCCGCGCGTTCGCGGTGGTGGCGCGGGCGCGTGCGGACGCCGCGCTGGTGATCGCCGGCAGCGGGCCGCTCGACGGGCCGTTGCGCGCGCTGGCCCGGCAGCTGGGACTGGGCGGCGTCGTGCGCTTCACGGGCGGACAATCCCCGGAAGCGATCGCGACATGGATGAACGCGGCCGATGTCCTGTGTCTCCCGAGCCTGTCCGAGGGCATGCCCAACGTCGTGCTGGAAGCGGGTGCATCGGGGTTGCCGGTGGTGGCAACACGGGTGGGAGGGATCCCCGAGATCGTCCGCGAGGGCGTCACCGGACTGCTCGTGGCGCCATCGGACCCGGCCGCCCTCGCCGAGGCTCTTGCGTCGGCGCTGTCGCGCGCCTGGGCCCCGCAGGCGGTGCGCGCCGCCGCGGGACCCGTGTCATGGGATGAGAGCGCGGCCCGCCTGCACGAGGTGCTGGTGGCGGCGGCGGGGAAGCCGGGTGCCACGTGATCCGCGGCCAGGACATAGTTTATGTCGCCAACGACTGGCGCGCCGAGAACAAGACCAGTGCCCACCACGTGGCCGAGGTGCTGGCCCGCGGCAACCGCATCCTCTATATTGAGGCGGCGGGTCAGCGCGCGCCGCGCGCCTCGGGCCGGGACCTGCGCAGAGTCGTGCGCAAGATCGCCGGCGCGCTCAAGCGCCCGCGGCCGGTGGCGGAGGGCGTGTGGGTGTACTCGCCGCTGATTCTGCCCTTCCACCGCTTCGGCGCCGCCCGCCACCTGAACCGCTTGTTGCTGCGCAGCTTACTGCGCCTCGCGGTGCGCCGGGTTGGGTTCGAGCGGCCGTTGCTCTGGATCGTGCTGCCGCACTATTATTCCGTTGTTGACGATTTGCCCTCGTGCGGTGTTGTGTATTACTGCGTTGATGAGTACGCGTCCCAACCCGATGTCGACGGGGACGCCATCCGCCGTATGGAGGCGCACGTGTTGCGCAGGGCGGATGTGGCCTTTGCGGTTTCCGCCCCGCTGGTGGCGGCCAAGCAACAGCTCAACGCGAACACCTACGCGAGCCCCCACGGTGTCGATGTCTCTCACTTTCGGCGCGCCATGGAACCCGGCGCGGTTCCCGGTGACGTGCGCGATATACCGCGCCCGATAGCGGGGTTTTTCGGTCTGATCGAGGAGTGGATCGATTTGGAGTTGATGGAGACGGCGGCGCGCGCGCTTCCCGGTGTGTCGTTCGTGCTCATCGGCCGTTCCGCGCGGCCGTTGGGCCGGCTGACGGCGCTGCCCAATGTGTACGTGCTGGGGCAGCGTCCCTACGCGCAACTGCCGGATTATCTGCGGACATTCGATGTGGGTCTGTTACCATACCACCTGAATACGCAGGTGATGAACTCGAACCCGAAGAAGCTGCGGGAGTACCTGGCGGGAGGGAAGCCGGTGGTATCCGTGCGCGTTCCCGAAGTTGAACGCTACTCCCGTCTGGTGCGGATCGCGGACGGCCCCGAGCAATTCACCGCGGCGATCGCGGAAGCGATCGCGGAGACGGGGCCGGAGCGGTCACGCGAGCGCGCGGCGGCCATGGAGGCGGAGTCCTGGGAACAACGGGTGGCCAACGTCTCCGACATCGTGGTGCGCCATATTCCCGCGGTGCGGCATGACTGACCGGACCACACGGGGTTGCGCCGTTGCCGGGCGGCAGGAGCCGCGCGGGTATGCGTATCGGGGCGTCCGGTGGAGCACTTCTTGCACGCCAGACGGTCACAACCCATCGCCTGTTTCCGGTTGGTCGCGCCGATTCCGTCCTGTGCATCGGGGCGGAGCGCCTGATCGCATTTCGCACTGACCCTACGCACTGCCCCAAGGAGGCCGACAGCGTCATGTCAATACACAGAAAATCCATCGTCGCAGCGCTGAGCCTGGCGTTGGCGCTGTCATTCCTCGCGGCGGGCGGTGCTTCCGCCGCCACTTACTACGTATCCAACAGTGGAAGCGACTCCAGCGCCGGTTCCCAGGCCGCGCCGTGGCAGACCCTGCAGAAGGCCGCCGCAAGCATCAGCGCCGGCGACGTGGTGCTGGTGTCGCCGGGCACGTACGTCGGCTTCAATATCACTTCCGGCGGTACATCGTCGTCGCCGAAGACGTTTCGCGCCGACGGGGACAACGTGATCATCAACAGTCAGAACGCCAGCACCCCGGACAACATCAACATCGAGAACGCCGACTACGTCGTCGTCGAGGGGTTCGTGGTGCAGGACGCGCCACGCGCCGGCATCCGTGTGGCCACCTCGCGCGGCGTCGTGTTGCGCAACAACTACGTTCATCGCTGTGCGCGCTGGGGAATCTTCACCGCCTACGCCACGGACATCCAGATCCTGGACAACGTGTGCGCCAATTCGGGTGAGGAGCACGGTATCTACGTGTCCAACAGCACCGTCGCCAGCGACAATCCCGTCATCCGCGGCAACGAGTGCTTCGGAAACCTCCACAACGGAATCCAGCTCAACGGGGATTGCACCTCCAGCGGTGACGGCGTGATCAGCGGCGCACTCATCGAGAACAACATCATCCACGACAACGGATGGAAGGGCTTCAGCCTCATCTCCGTCCAGAATTCGACCATCCAGAACAACATCCTGTATTACAACGGCACGGCCGCCGGGGCGGGTGGCATCCACCTCACCGATGAGCCCGGCTGCAACCGACCCAGCAACAACAACATCGTGGTCAACAACACGGTGGTCGAATTCAACATCGCGGGAATTCGCATCGGCGACGGTTCCACCGCCAACATCCTGTTCAACAACATCGTTGCTGCCAGCAGCCTGGGGAGCACGATCATCGATGACGTGGGTGGCAACCAGATCCACGGCACCTCCAACCTGCGGGTCACCTCCACCGCGGGGCTCTTCGTGGATGCCGCGGCGCGGGATTACCACCTGGCCAGCGCGAGTGCCGCGGTGGACGTGGGCGTTGCCACCTACGGTGGCGCCAGCGCCCCGACGGTTGACTTCGCCGCCGCGGCGCGCCCGGCGGGCAACGGCTACGACGCCGGGGCCTTCGAGCGCGCGGGCGCCGCACCCCCTCCGCCTCCGCCGCCACCCCCGCCGACGGGAATCATCGCCACACACCCGCGCATCCTCGTGCCCGGGGGACGGCTGGCCGAGCTGCGCCAGTCGGGATGTTTCGATGCAAGCGGGAATCCCATTCCGGGCTGCACGCAGACCGCGCAATGGAACGGGCTCGAGGACATCGTCGAAAACCGGCCGGAGCGCGCCAGCGCGCTGGAATGGGCGATGGCCTTCATGGTGACGGGGAACGCGACCTACCGGACCAACGCCATCGCCGATGCGGACGCGCAGGTTGCGGCGGGCGTGGATCCCATCGTTGCGGCAAACTACCGTTTCCTGTATGTGCGCGACTACCTGCGCAGGATCGCCTGCACCTATGACTGGCTCTACGGTGACCTGAGTGCCGCGCAGCGCACGAACTACAAGAACTACATGCTGATGCTCATCTACCTGACGTGGAACGACGACGCGACCACCAAGGCGATCTACGACATCGGCAACTGGGGTGCCAACGCGCCCGGTAACAACTTCTACTACAACTTCATCCTGGCCACGGCCTACGCGGCGCTGGCCTTGCACGGGGAGAACACCACACAGTTCACGTGGGGAGGGACGACGTACCCCTTCAAGCTCACCCTCGACGGGGTGGACTACACCAATATACTCGACTTCCTGTACGCCAAGATCACCGACGAGTCCATTCCGAAGTGGCTCAACACGTACGGCAAGGGCGGCGGCTGGCACGAAGGCGACCAGTACGGTCCATCCGCCAAGCGCCACCTGTTCGAGGCGTTGGTGATCCTGCGCCGCGCCGGTGGCCGCGACTTCTTCAACGATCCCGCCACCAGCTTCCCGCTGGAAGCCGCGTTGTACAAGTTCTACTCGACGCAGCCGCGCGGGCGGCTCTTCTACTCCGGCGGCGACGCGGGGCGCGAGCCCACCTTCGGTATCTACGACTATGACCGGCACGAGATGATATGCCTCGCCGACGGACTCGAGGGCAGAGCGGAGTCCGCCTACGCGCAGTACTGGGTCAACCACTTCTACCCGCTCGCCGACGGCACCGGGCAGCAGGTGGTGGACTTCATGTTCTACCGGCCGGTGCTGCCTGAGAGCCCGCTGTCCGCGCTTCCGCTGAATTACCGGGCGGAGGGAATGGACTGGATGAACAGCCGCTCGAGCTGGGGCGACGACGCAGTGTCGGTGAGCTTCGTCTCCACCGACGCGGTGGCCGGCCACCAGCACAACGACCAGAACGCCTTCCAGATCTACCGCGGCTCATCCGGCAGCCGCCTGGACGGCTGGCTGGTGACCGACACGCAGCCGTTCGCCACCGGCAACCGCACGGCGACGGCGTCGCACAACACGATCATCGTGGACAACGCCACCTGCCAGCGCTACGGCAGGGGAACCGGCAACATGGAGAAGTACAGCGCAGTGATGAACACCAGTCCCGCGTACGTCTACACCATGGGTGACGCCAGCGACGCCTACTACGACGACCTGGAGGTCAACTGCTACAGCCAGGATGGCACCAAGCAGCTCACCACCTTCCAGCGCGAGCTGGTGCACGTGCTGCCGGGATACATCGTGGTCTTCGACCGCGTCACACCCATCAACCCCAACGCGAAAGTGCGCAACTTCTTCCACTACTCGAACCAGCCGGTGGTGACCGGCGACATGCTGGAAGTGACACGCGGCGACGGCAAGGTGTTCCACAAGGTGCTGCTGCCGAACAATGCGCGTCTGACCACCATCGACGAGCAGATCGGTGATTCCAAGACCATCACGACCTGGCGCCTGGAGGCGGAAGCCACGCCGGTACCGAACCACCAGTTCCTGAATGTGTTCTACGTCACCTCGGCCGG
This sequence comes from Candidatus Krumholzibacteriia bacterium, assembly GCA_029865265.1. NCBI lineage: Bacteria > Candidatus Krumholzibacteriota > Candidatus Krumholzibacteriia > Candidatus Krumholzibacteriia bacterium. Next base: position 136,759 of record JAOUHG010000005.1, read on the forward strand.
CACCGTGCAGATGCCCGACGCCCTCGTGGTCCGTTCCGAGCAGCAGAACATGGTGGGAACCCGCATTGCGGATCCCGCGCACGACATCGTGCTCATGTTCTCGGCCGATCCCACCGGGGCGGCTCCGGGCGGGACCATCGAGTACAAGGTGGGCTTCAGCAATGGCAGCCAGCACTTCCTGTACGACCTCGTGCCGGGCACCGAGTACACGGTCGACGTGGCCCAGGAGAACGGGTTCTTCTCGGTGAAGGTTGCGCAGGGGCCGGGTGTCATGACCACCGACGCCGGCGTGCTCCACTTCGAAATCGACGCGGTGAACCTTGCCGCGCTCGGCAGATAGAAGGGTGTCAGGCCGTTTGTGCGCCCCAGTGCGGCTGAGATCGAGACTCGGATAGGCCAGAACCTGCAGCGCTACTTCCCGGGGCTCAGCCCCGGGAGCGCGCAGGTTCGCTGTGCGCCGTTCGCGGAGACGTCGTCGTATCCGCTGGTGCACTGTGGCGTCTTCGACCGGGCGACATCGGCACGCCGCGCCGGCCTGGTGGTGAAGTTCCCCCCGACGTGGTCCACCCACGACGAAGCGGAAACCGAGCACCGGCAGTTGAGCCGCATGGCCGCCGTGCTGGGAATCGGCGGCGGTCCGCTGCGCGTCCCACGTCCCCTCGACTATTTCCCCGACTGGTCGGCGCTGGTCACTGAAGAGGTGGGCGGAGAGCGTTTCTCACGCCGCCTCATGCGCGACACCAGCCGCTTTGCGGGACGACCCGCCGCGGCGCGCCTGGCCGGCTGGGTGCGCGATTGCGGCCGCTGGCTCGCCGCGTTTCACCAGGCCACCGCCCTGGCCGGGGAGGCGCCGTTCGGCGACGCGTTTCGGGATCCCATCATGCAGCGCCTGGAGAAACTGCAGACCCAGGGCCTGCCGGCGGCCGTCGCCGCGCGGGTACAGGAAACACTCGGCGCACTGCGGGGGTGGGGGACGGATCGCGACGTCCCCGTCGCGTGCCTCCACGGGGACTTCGGCCCGCAGAACATTCACGTGGCCCCCGAATGGATCTGCGTCTTCGACCTCAGCTACGACCGCCCGGCGGCCATCTTCGACGACGTGGCCTACTTTCTGGTCACGCTGGAGACCATGAGTCCATGGCCACGCCACGTGTTCTTCGACCGCGCGCGGGCGCTGGCGTTGCGGGAACCGTTTTTGCAGGGCTATGGCCGCGGCACGGATGGAGATGACGCAACCGCGCTGGAAGGGTACTATCTGAAAGCGCTCGTGTTCCGCTGCGCGAAACAGCGCCGGAACGTCGCGGCGCGCGGCCGCCTGCCGGCGGCGGCGTTCGACCGGGTGTTCGTGGCCCGGCGCTACCCGGAGCGTCTGGAACGCCAATGTCGTCTCATTCAAAAATTGCTGTGAGTTCCGTACCCGACGTGTCCACCCCTTCACAGAGCTTCGACCCCCGCGGTCTCTCGGTTCCGGTGCTCATGTACCACAGCGTGGGGCGCGTGCTGCCGGACTGGGCCTGGTCGGAGCTGACCACCCCGGCGGACGTCTTCGAGAGCCACCTGAGGGCCCTCGCCGCCGCCGGCTACCGCGCCGTCTCGCTGGCGCAGTGGCACGACCACGTGAACGGGACCCGCGTGCTGACCGGCAAGCCGGTGGTGCTAACCTTCGACGACGGCTACCTGGACAACTGGACCCACGTGGTGCCGCTGCTGGAGCGCTACGGTTTCTGCGGCACGGTGCTCGCGACGGTGGAGTTCGTGCAGCCGGATGACGCCGTGCGTCCCACCCTGCGCGAGGCCGGGCGGGGAGAACTCGCCGAAGACGCGCTGGAAACACGCGGCTTCATGTCTTGGGAGGAACTCCGGCGCGGCGCAAACAGCGGTGTGCTCGATGTACAGAGCCACGCGTTCACGCACACGTGGTACCCGGTGAGCGACGAGGTCGTCGACTTCCATCACCCCGGAGACGCGTACTACTGGCTGGACTGGAACGCGTACCCGGACGGAAAACCATTCTACCTGTCGAATCTCGGCCGCTCGCGCGTGCCATTCGGCGTTCCCGTCTACCGGCACGAGAAGTCGCTCGCCTGCAGGCGCTTCCACGCCGATCCTGCGGAGTCGGAGCACTGCGCCGGCGTGGTAGCACGCAGCGGCGGCGACGCGTTCTTCTTGCAACCCGGCTGGCGCGACCGGCTGGGCGAAGCGTTGACGCAATTCCGTTCCGGTCGCGCGCGTCGTGGCCGGGTGGAAACGGACGCGGAACGCGGCGCGCGACTGGAGCACGAACTGGTGGGGTCGAAACGCGCTCTGGAACATGGCCTCGGGCGCCCGGTGGACTTCTTCGTGTGGCCGGGTGGAGGTTACGATGACGACGCGCTGCGCATGGCCCGCCAGCACTACAAGGCCGTCACCCTGAGCGGCGCCGAGCGCATGCGCTACCGCAACCGGCCGCTGGAGAATCCGGGATCGATCATCCGGCGCGGTGCACCCACCATCGAGACGGGTGCGGCGGAGCATTACGCCCCCGGCCGCTATCTGGTGGACTTCATCGAGGAGTTTCGCGGGGTTCCCGGTGCGCGCCGCCGCCGCCAGGCGCGCAAGCTCGCCTACCTTGCCGCGGCCCGGCTCGGCTTGTGGCCGCGGTAACCATGGCGTCGCGGTCCCGGCATCTGCTCCTGGTCACCTACCATTTCCCACCGTCCGCGGCCAGCGGATCGTTCCGCCTGCTTGGATTCTCGAAGTACCTGCCGGCGCTGGGCTGGAAGGTCACGGTGGTGGCGCCGCCGAGCATGCCGGGAGAGCCGGTGGATCCGGGGCTCGCAGCGCAGGTACCCTCGGGTGTGGAAGTGCGCGCGGTTGCTTACCCCACGCGCGGCGGAAAACCGGTGCGCGTTTTCTTCCCGTACGCGGCGTGGCTGGCGCCGGCATGGCCGGCGGTGCGCGACGCCGCCAGGAACGGGCGGCCAGACGTGGTTCTGACCTCGGGACCACCGCACCTCGTGCACCTGCTGGGACTGTGGATAGCGCGGCGCCACCGCACGCCGTGGATCGCAGACTTCCGCGACCCGTGGGTAAACGATGGGCTCGGGCGGCCAAGGCGCTGGATCGACCGCTGGTTCCAGGTCTGCGAGCGGAGCGTGTACCGAAACGCCGACCGCATCCTCGCCAACGCACCCAACGCGATGGACGTGTACCGCCGCGACTACCCGCGCCAGCAGCACAAGATCCGCATGCTCACCAACGGCTTCGATCCGCATCTCGTGATGGCGTCGCCCGCCCCGGCGCTTGCGCCGGGAAGCCCGCTGCGCCTGGTCCACGCCGGCGAGATCTACCTGGGCCGCGATCCGCTGCCGCTGCTCGATGCGATGCGCGAGATCCAGCAGGCGACGCCCGTGGGCGGCCCGCGCCTCGAGCTCCACATCCTGGGACGCGCCGAAAGGGGACGCGCACAGATGGAAGCGGCGATTCGCGAACGCGGACTCACCGACAGCGTCGTGTTTCGCGGCCAGGTGTCCTACCAGGAGTCGCTCGCGGCCATGGCCGAGGCGGATATCAACGTTCTGTTCGATACGCCGAACCGGAAGTTCGGTGTGCCGGCGAAGCTCTACGAGTATCTCGGCGCGGGGCGGCCGGTGCTGGCGCTGGCCGAGTCCGACGGTGACACCGCCAACATCCTGCGCGAAGCGGGACTGCGCCACGCAATCGCGCATCCGCTTCGCACCGGCGAGATACGCGACGCGCTCTCCGGCCTGATCGCCGCCCGGGGTGAGGGAAGCCCCGTCATCGCCGATCCCGCGCGGCTGGCGCGTTTCACGCGGGAGAACCTCGCCGGGACACTCGCCGGGATCATGGACGAAGTCCTCGCCGAACGGGAGGCCAGCCGTGTCCAATAGGCGGCTCACCGTCGCGGCCACGTTCGTCGGGACCCTGTTCCTGACCTTTTCGCTCACGTACCTGCTCTTGCAGGACGAACGCATGGCCATGGCCGGGGGAGTGGGTGTGGTGGGGCTCACCGTCATGTTCGTGGAGCCTTTCGTCGGACTGGTGAATTACCTGCTGTTCATCTACCTGCGCCCGCAGGACTACGTGCGCGCACTGATGGGCATGCCGCTGATGCTGATGATCGGTGCCGCCACCTGCTTCATGGTGGTGCTGCACATGGCGGTGCTGCAGCGCACCATCACGCTGGCCAGGTCGCCCAACAACCTCCTCGTGCTGTGGTTCGGGGCGGCCATTGTGGTTTCGCAACTGGCCACCCTGGTGCCGGTCGGGGTGATGTCCGCCGTGACGGATTTCGTCCCCACGCTGATCCTGTACCTGCTGGTGGCCAATCTGGTCACCAGCGAGCGCCGCCTCAAGTTCGTGATCAGCCTGCTGGTGGTGTTGACGATGACACTGGCGGTGCAGGGCGTGGTGCAGATCCACACCGGCCAGGGCCTCGGCGGGCAGGACACGTACGACGGACGCATCCGCGCCATCGGCATCTTTTCGGACCCCAACGATCTTGCGCTGGCGCTGGTCATGGTGCAGCCGTTCCTCCTGCTGAAACTGCTGGAGCCGGCCAAGCCCGCGGAGAAGCTGTTGGCGATGATCGGCATGGCCGTCCTCACCTACGGCCTCTTCCTCACCCAGTCGCGCGGGGGACTGATCGCGTTCGGCCTGCTGATGATGATCGCGCTGAGCCGCCGGCTTGGCCGCGCCATCGGCCTGTCGATTGGCGGGTTCATGATGCTGATCATCGTGGTGCTCTCCCCGCGCATGGCGAATATCTCCGCGGAGGAGGGATCCACCTACGGCCGTATCGAGGCGTGGACCACCGGCTTCGACCTGTTCCAGCAGTACCCGCTGTTCGGCGTTGGCTTTGGCAATTACACCGAGCATCATTTTCGCACCGCGCACAACTCGCTGGTGCTGTGTGCCGCCGAGCTGGGCGTATTCGGATTGCTCGCGTGGGTCATGCTGATCTACATGTCCATCAAGAACCTCGGTTTCATCGCGCGCGAACTGAAGGCCAGCGGACGGCGCGAAAGCGCCCTGTATGTGGAGAGCGTCCGCTACGGCTTCTTCTCGTTCATGGTGGCCGCGTACTTCCTGTCGCGAACCTACAACGAGTTGCTTTTCATCTTCCTGGGGTTGACCACGGCCATCACGCACATGTTCGTGCGCGGCTCGAGCGAGCGCTATGTATTGATGGACCGGCGTGATTTCGTGTACGGCATTGCGGCCACGATCGGTGCGATGCTGCTGACCAAGTTCTTCCTGATAACCGCGTGGTGATGTGGGCGTGTCTATTCTCGTTCTGATCCTCGTCGCCGGCGTACTGGTCGCGGCACTGGCGCGTTTTGCGCTGGCATTGCGGCGGCGCGGCGTGCACCACGTGCTTGCCGACCGCGCGCGCCGGCCGCGCCGGCCCGTGGCCGGCCCGCGGCACGTGTTCTTCTCCGTCGTCGACCACTTCGAACCCTTCTGGCACAACCGCGACGTCCGCCTCGCCCGCGAGCGCGTACAGCGATGGATCGACGCCTACCCCGGCATCGCCGGCCGCTTCCACGACCGCGGTGGACGGCCGCCACGGCACGCGTTCTTCTATCCCGAAGAGGAGTACCCGCTGGACCCGGTGTGCATGGAGATGCTGGCGGGGCTGTGCCATCGGGGCTTCGGCGAGGTGGAGGTGCACCTGCACCACGACGCCGACACGTCGGATGCGCTGCGCGGGCGGCTGCTGGCATTCACGCGCCGGTTGCGGGGCGAACACGGACTGCTGCACGCGGGAACTGACGGAGAGGACGCGGCCTACGCGTTCATTCACGGCAACTGGGTACTGGGGAACTCGGGGCCCAACGGGAAGGACTGCGGCGTCGACGACGAACTGCTCGTCCTGCGCGAGACGGGATGCTACGCGGACTTCACCTTTCCGTCCGCGCCGCACCCGTCGCAACCGCCGGTCGTGAACCGCATCTACTACCCGGCGGGGGACACGACCCGCGCGCGCGCGCATTTCCGGGCCCGGGACGCGCGCTTCGGGTCCCCGGGCGGCGCCGGGCCGTTGATCGTCAACGGCCCCCTGGGGCTCAACTGGGGGCGGCGGCGGCGCGGGATCCTGCCCTCGGTGGAGAACGGCGACCTCACCGGCATCAATCCGCCGTCCCCGGACCGCACCGATGTGTGGATGCGCACGGGGGTCTCTGTGGCGGGCTTCCCGCGCTGGATCTTCGTCAAGGTGCACACACACGGGGGACAGGAGCGCAATGCCGTGCGACTGCTGGGAGACGACCGCGGGCTCGCCGCGCTCTTCCGGGACCTCCTTGCCCGCTATGACGACGGCGAGCGCTTCATCCTTCATTTCTCGACGCCGTGGGAGATCTTCCACGCGGTGCGGGTGTTGGAGTCCGGGGACACGGCCGCCATCGATGCGATCGAGCGCTTCGAGTACCCGTTCTGACCCCGGCCGTATCGTGCTCCCGCTGGCGCGCCGGAAAGGGCGACATTATCCTTGACCAAAGCGCGGCGATCCCTAATGGTGTGGGCGTTCGCAGCGCGGCAAAGCCCCGGCCGCCGTGCACGGTTCTTGCAGCCCCTTGACCGTCGCAAGTAAGTCCTGTTCCATATGGTTTCTCATCGGCTGATTCGTCGCCTTTTTGCGCGCCAGGCGCGCTCCCGGGGATTGCCCATGTTTCGTCAATGCATCTCGATCCTCCTGCTCGCGGGAATTCACGCCGTATCCGTCCCCGGCGCAGTGAACGCCGCGAAAAGCGGTACGGCAGCCGCGAACGGCACGGCCGCGACCAGCACTCAGATCATCCTTTTCGACCTGCCGCCGGCCGGCAGCTATGACGTGCGGCGCAACGGAACGCCCGCCGGATCGGTCACGGCGAATCCTGCCGGCACGTTCAGCTACACGTCGCCCACCAGCGCCGGGGACCGCATTCTGTTCACGCTCACCGGAGTGAACCCGGTCACGCCCGGCGCACCCGCGTCGTTCGTGGCGACGGGGAACAGCCAGGGCTGTGTCGCCCTTTCGTGGAACACGCCGCCCGCCGACGACTATGTGACGGCCTACTCGCTGCTGTGGGGAACGACGCCGGGGGTATACACGGATTCGTTGCAGTTCGGGCGCCTCGAGGTCGTGCAGTCCGGCAACACCTCGCGGAGCACACGCTGCGGCTTCCCTTCGGGGACCTTCCATTTCGCGCTGCGCGCGTACAACTCGTTCGACCTGTACAGCGCGCTCTCGGTGCCGTCGACGACGACCATCTCCAATGAGAACACCCAGGGCCCGCCGGCACCGGGCAACGTGGCGGTGACGGAAACGCCGCCGGGCTGCGCCCGGGTCACCTGGACCGCCTCCGGCGATCCCACCGTGACCGGCTACCGGCTCTACCTGGGCACCCGCCCGCGTTCGCAGGGCGCCTACAGCGACTCCAGCGACGTGGGCCTGGTGGTCACCGGCTCCTTCTGCAGCCTCGCGCCGGGGACCTACTACGCCGCGGTGCGTGCCAGAACCGGCACGGGCATCTTGAGTGCCTACTCGAGAGAAGTCTCGGTTTCTGTTATCGGACCTGACGTTACGCCACCGGTCGTGTCGGGCATGTCGCCCGCCAACGGCGCCAGCAACGTGCCACGCAATACCAGCGTGTTCTTCGTGGTGACCGACGCGCGCTCCGGGGTCAACTTCAACTCCATCGTGGTGACGGTGGACGGGCAGCAGTGCCCGGGCACGGTTACCACCACGCCCGGCGGCTACGCCGTCCAGTGCCAGCCCGCCGCACTCCTGCCCGCCAACAGCAGCGTGGCGGTGTCGGTGTCCGCGCAGGATGGGGCGTCGCCGGCCAACACGGTCAACACGTCGTGGTCGTTCCAGACCGGCGCCAACGCCGTCAACGATGTCGACCCGCCGGTGATCTCGTCACCGGCCCCGGCGGCGGACGCGAACGACGTGCCCCCGCGGGCCACCGTCGCCGTGACCATCAGCGACACCGGCCTGGGCGTCGATCTGAGCACGGTGGAGATGGTGGTCGACGGTACGGTGGTTGCGCCGTCGGTGGAGGGAACCCCGGCCAGCGTACGGGTGTCCTGGCAGCCGGACCCGCCCTTCCAGGCGGGGCGCACCGTTATGGTGCGGGTCGACGCATGCGACCACGCGTCCCCGGCGAACTGCGCGGCGACGTTCTCGTACAGTTTCACGGTAGGCAATCCGCAGGTTGCGGCAGAGCCCGGTGCCATCGTTCCCGACGGCTTCTGGGCCGACGATCCCTCGCGGCCGATGGAGGTGCGCAACCTGCCCGCCTCGTGGCGTGTGCGCATCTTCGACCCGGCCGGAACGCCGGTGCGACGCTTCACCAACAGCCAGGCGGGGATCACCTGGACGTGGGACTTCCGTAACGACAACGGCGAACGCGTGGCGCCGGCGCTCTACCTCGTGCGCGTCACCGACAGTTCCGGATCCGTGCAGGGAACCGCCCGCTTCCTGGTGCAGTCGCACTGATGAGAGCGGCCTCGCCCGCGCCGCGGGCCCTCGCCGCTTCGCTGCCGATCGTCCTGCCGCTGCTCCTCGCCTACGGCTACGTGCTGCTTTCCCTGGCGGGGCAGTGGGCCGACGATCCCAACTACGCCCACGGGTTCTTCGTTCCCATCATGTCCGCCTGGCTCGCCTGGCGGCGGCGTGACCGCCTTCGTGCCGCCCCCCGCCGGCCCAACCCGGCGGGAATCCTCGTGGTGGCGGCGGGCGCGGCCCTCTACCTGGCCGGGGTCTTGGCCGCGGAGCTCTTCACCACCCGCGTCTCACTCGTGGTCGTGCTCACCGGGCTGGTGCTGGCCCTGGAGGGCAGCGAGCGCCTGCGGGTGATGGCGCTTCCGCTGGGCTTTCTCCTCTTCATGATTCCGCTGCCCTACGTGGTGTACTACCGGCTGACGTTTCCGCTCCAGATAGAGAGTTCGCGCATCGCGGCGGGTCTTCTCACCGCGGCCGGGCTGCCGGTGGTCCGCGAGGGCAACGTGATCCACCTGGAGGGCTACGCGCTGGAAGTCGTCACCGCGTGCAGCGGGCTTCGCTCCATCATGACACTGGGCACCATCGGCGTGTTCATCGCGACGTTGCTGCCCATGTCGCGCGCCGGCCTCGCCGGCTACCTGCTGCTCATCGTCCCGGTGGCCATGGGGGCGAACGTCCTGCGCCTCGCGCTGACGGCGGCCATCGCCGCCGTCGCCGGGCCGGGTGCGGCGGAGAGTTTCCTTCACGAACTCTCGGGGCTCGTGCTATTCGTTCTCGGGGTGGTGGCGTTGTTCATTATTGCATGGGGGTTCCGGTGGGCCGATCGCAGGCGAAGTGGATTGTCGCGTCGATAATCGCGGTCGCGGGCATTTCGGCGCACGCCATTCGTGCCACCGAACCGCCCGACCGCGGGCCGCTGCGGCTGGAAGAGGCGTTGGTGGTGTCGACGGATACGACATTCGTCGACGAGACCCTCGAATCGGACTATCGCGAAACGCTGCAGGCGCGCGAAGTCATCTATCGCATGTACGCACCCGAATCCAGCGCGCCGGTGTGGATGCTGCTCGCGTATTTCGATCAGCAACGCGAGGGTTCGCAGGTGCATTCGCCACGCCATTGTTACCCGGGGGCGGGATGGAGTATCGAGGGTGAAATCGAGATGCAGGCGGCCTGGCGCGACGGGAGTGTGCACGCGCTGCTGGTGAGCAACGGCGTCGCGCGCAGACTGGTGTGCTACTGGTACCAGATGCCGGGCCGCATTACACCGGACGTGCTGGATCTCAAGCTGGCGCTGACGCGCCAGGCGGTGCTGCGCCGGCCGCAGGACGTGGTGTACGGCAACGTCTCCACGGTTCTGGAAAGCGACGTGGCGGCGGCTTACGATCGCCTCGCGCCCTTCGTGCGCGACGCGGAAACCGAGATCGCGCGGCTCTACCGGGAGCAGGATGAACGTCGGCCAGATACTGACTGATTATCTCGACGGGCTCACGAATGCCCGGCTTGCCCTTCGCTCGCCGAGTGTGCTGGCGCCCTTCGTGGTGTTCGCGCTCGCCCAGGCCGCGCTGCTCACCCTGCTCGCCTTCTTCGACTGGCCGCCGGCCGCGCCCGTCCTGCTGCCGCTGGTGCGGGGTCTCGGCGGCGAACCTGCCATCCATTATCCGATGCACTTCGTCCTGCTGCCGAGAATGTGGGAACCCGTGTACCTGACACTCGTGGCCACGCTCGGTTTTGGCCTGTGGACGTTCGCCGTGTGGACCATGGTGAACCACCACGAGGTGGGCCAGCGCATCGCCGGCCGCCGCTTTGCTTCTGTGCTGCCGTCGGTGCTGGCCGTGGGTGTCGTGTTTGTGGTGGTCAGCGCGGGACTGGGGCGAATCCTGGGAACGCTGGTGGAACGGGTTCCCTCCGGCATGCCCTCGCGGGTGGTACTGGGAGGCGCGATCCTGGTGGTGGCCGCCGCGCAGGCGATGCTCGTGTATGCACCCGTGGTGCTGCGCCTGCGCGACGTCAACGCCATGCAGGCGATCCGCGCCAGCGTGCGCTACGCGTCGCGCAACTTCTGGCCGACGGCGCTGGTGCTGGCGACGGTGCTCGCCGCGCACATCCCCCTCGACGCCATGATCAGCCGTGCGGACCGGGTGGCCCTCGCGTTTCACCCCGAGACGGTGTTCTACTTGATGCTCGGTTCCATCGCGCTGGAGATGGTGACCGCATACCTGCTCTTTTCGGCCGTGGTCGGGCTGGCACTGCCGGAAGAGGGAGGATTGCGATGAGGCGGGCAACGCCCCTGCTGCTCCTGCTCGCGCTGGCCACGGCGTGCGCCCCCACGGACGGCCTGCTGGCGCGCTATCACATGGAACAGAAGATGTGGCGCGCGCAGTTCTATCAGCGACGCATCAAGATCTCGTTTCTGCGCGCGTCGCGACACGACATGCAGATGGCGATCGCGGCATTCCGCGATGTGCTTGGTTCCGACCCCACCGCCACCCCGGCTGCGGCGGCGTGGGACGCCGTGGTGCGCGAGGACATTCGCAACATGATGGTGGTTTCGCGTATCGCGCTGGCCAATCTCTACTTTCTCAGCGAACGCTACGCGGACGCGGGAACGCTGTACCAGCAGACGCTGGAACTGGGAGATCTCTCGCTTGACCGCTCGCTCGAAGCCCGGCTCGGCGCGGCGCGCTCGTTGTACCTCAGCGGCGAGACCAGCGAGGTCATGGCGCTGTGCGCGGAGATATTCCGCGAACTGGCGCAGAATCCCGTCTTCCAGACGGGTGAGAACGAAGTGGACCCGGTATTCATGAATGTGCCGGTGGCGCTGGTGCGGATGTACGTCGAGGCCGGCGACACCAGCCGCACGCAGGAATTCTCCCGCCTGGCGCTCGACTTCTACGACGGGCAGGCGGGGCGGCCCGGGGCCGCCGAGAGCGCCCTGGACGCCCGCCTGGGCGCCCTGCAGGTGTGTCTCGCAGTGCGGGCCTGGCCGGAGGCAGTTTCGCGCCTCCAGGCGATTCTGGACGATCCTGGGCTTGCACCCGACGCCCGTCCGGGGCTCGAACTCCTGCTGGGCGAGATCTTCGCCTTTCCGATGGGGGACGAGGCGCGGGCGGGAGCCATTCTGCAGCGCGTGGTGGACCAGTATCCGGGCAGCGGCTACGACTTCGCCGCCGCCTATGACCTCGGCTCGCTGCGGGCTTCCCAGGGGGACAGCGCCGGGGCGGAGGCGATATTCCGGGCCATCGAGACGGACAACGGCGCACCGGCGGCGGTGGCCTCCCGGGCCATGTTTGCCCGCGCGCGCCTCATCGAGGCCCGGGGGAACTGGGACGAGGCCTACGTCATCTACCGGCGGGTTTTTCAGCTGTATCCCAACACCATGGCGGCCATCGAGGCGCCACTGGTGGTGACGCGCCACTTCGTGGCCTCAGGAGAAGTCGCGCTGGCCCGGCGCACGCTGGAGGGCGCGCGTGAGTACTACATGGCCCTGCTGGACCGGGGCAGCCCCTTCGCGGGGGACCGGCTGGTCGTCCAGGCCGCGCTGGCGGAGTCCTTCACGACGGCGGGGGACGCCGCGGGGGTTGCGGAACTGCTCGGATCCGGATCTCCCAACTGGGACGAGGCCAGCAGCGCGGCCGGAATGCTAAGGAGCGCAGAGCTTTACGAGACCGTGCTGGGAGAGCCCCAAATGGCCGCAGAAATGCTCAAAAAATGTGTTGAGCGATTCCCGGAAACACGGTATGCGAATGTAGCTCAACGTCGTCTGGACGAGCTGGAGGGCCGGTCCCCGTGAGGGGAATCCGGCGCGTGGGCCGGAACCGCGAAGCACGGCGCGGAAACGGTCGCGGGTGGGTGATCGGGTCTCGTCCGGTGGCGGCGCCCCACCAGAAATTACGTGATCAAAACGCTAGCCACGGTTGGATAAACCGTGCACTTTTGAAACTCGAACGGGAGGCCGCTGGCCTGTGCTGGCCGCTTGCGCCGCGCCCTCGTGGCACGGCGGGTAACGGTCGGGCACGCCCCGGGGCGATCGTCCTCCGCGTGAGCCGATTGGCGCTCATTGGCCCCCGCTTTGCTGATTGGATCATGAAGCCTTTACTCTTTACAGCCATACCTGGTGCGGCAAGGATGACCAGCATGCGCGTATCCGCAACGAGCCGCTCATTGGCCCGGGCCATCGCCCTGGGCGCCGCCATTCTGGCGGCGGCCGGCCCTGTCAGAGCGCAAAGTGGCGCCGGAACCTACGCGGCGCCGTTCCTCAAGATTCCCGTCGGCGCGCGGCTCATGTCGTCGCCCGACGCGGTGGCGGGCCTGAAGCCCGACGCCAGTCTCATGTATTCCAATCCGGCCTTCCTCTCCGGCGTGTCGCGCACCGAGGCGTTCGTATCGTCGGCCGAGTGGCTGGACAACCTGGTTTTTAGCGCGGCCGGCGTGGCCCTTCCGGTGGGCGACGGCAGCACCGTGCTGGGCTTCGGTACTACGTTCCTCTACTCCGGTAATCTACGCGGATACAACGACGCGCTCTCGGTGGTCACCGAGGAGAGCTACTACAACGTGGGTTTCGACGCCACGGTGAGCCACTCCTTCCGCGGCACCGGCCTCTCGCTCGCGGCCGGCGCGACCTACCTGCGCGAGCACGTCTACCCGCAGAACGGCAGCGGCTACGCGTTCCACGCCGGCGCGTCGTACTGGGCGGGGCGCAACCTGCTGCACCTGTCCGCGCGCGACCTCGGAAGTTCGGTTACGTATGACGCGGGCACCTGGGAGGTGGCTCCGGAAGTCGTGGTCGGCGGCGGCCGCGTGTTCGATTCGCGCGTGGGGAACTTCTTCGCTGGCGCACAGGTGGCGAATTCCGACGCCTACGGCACGCGCGTGCAGCTCGGTGTTGACTATCAAATAAACACGATGTTCACGCTGCGCAGCGGCGTCACCAACAACGTCGACATCGGCGAGTCGATTCCGTTCAACGCCGGATTCGGCCTGAACTATGGCGCCATGACGGTGGAGTACGCCTACACCCCGCAGGAGTTCTTCTCCAGCACCCACACGTTCTCGCTCCTCTACGCCTTCGGCACCGCGACTCGCTCGTCGAGCCGTCCCGTGACCGTGCCGGCGGGCGACTTCGCGCCACCGGTGGCCAAGTCCGAACCCGTGCCGGTGCCCGAACCCGTCGTGCCGCTGCGCGCGCCGGCCCAGAACGGCGCCGCGTACGTGCTGGTGGCCGGTTCCCACGGCTGGCTCGAGAGCGCGCGCGCCGAGGCACGTGCCCTGGAGCTCCTGAAGATTCCGGCCAAGGTCGAGTCCGAGGGGACGCGCTTCCGGGTCGTGGTGGGGCGTTACGACTCGCAGGCCAGCGCGAACAAGGCCCTGCAGCACTACAAGTCGCTCGGTCACGTGTTCATCGTCGTCGCCGAGTAGGAAGCGCGAATCCGGGCTCGCACCCTGTGGAAGGGGCTTACATTGTGCTTTTCTTCCCAAACCCCGGGGGCGCCTGCGTAACTTTGTAAGTGACAATATTGCAATTTGTTATCTCAGTTCCCGGGTGCGGGGTTGGGGAAAACCCCGCGCCCGCTTGTACTCCACTCTGCGTCCGCATCGCAAATCATCCCGCCGCGCCCACCCGCCGCATCACGTAAGAGTTTTAGAAATAATACGTTAGCAGGCTTATCCACTAACTTGCCTGGAACCCCTTGGTTCCGTCCCCGCGTGGCACCGAACGTGCACTTGGAATGCTCGCCGCGAGGGGCAGGGAACGCCCCTGGGGTCCTGTGTCGGGCCCGCCAACCTCTCGCCGGCTTCGCTGTTTTTCCGACAACCACGCGTTACCCGAACCATCATGGCCAGTTTCGGTCACAGATTCGCCCGCAGGGCCGAGGAGCAGGCCGCCTGGGGATTCCCGGCGCAGCCGCTCGTTCTCGATCACGTCCGCGACGTACGGCTCGTGTGCCGTGACGCGTCGGCCTGCTGGAAGCGCGTCCTGGACATCACGCTGAGCGTGCTCGGCCTGGTGCTGACGGCGCCGCTCATGCTGGCGACCATCGTCCTGATCAAGGCAACGTCCCCGGGCCCGGTGTTCTACCGCCAGGAGCGCATCGGGCTCAACCGCCGCAGTCAGGATCGCCGCGGCCGCTCCGGGCAGCTCGGCGAGGATCGGCGCGGCCGGGACCGGCGCGTGCTGGTCAACTTCGGACGCCCCTTCACCATCTACAAGTTCCGCACCATGGTGGTGGATGCCGAGCGGGGAACGCCCCCCATGTGGGCCAAGGAGCGCGACCCGCGCATCACGCCGCTGGGGCGTATCCTGCGCAAGACCCGTATCGACGAGCTGCCCCAGTTCCTCAACGTGCTCCGTGGCGACATGAGCATCGTGGGCCCCCGGCCGGAGCGCGCCTACTTCATCGGGCGCATCGAGAAGGAACTGCCGGAATTCCAGCTGCGCCTGCGCGCCAAGCCCGGGATCACCGGACTGGCACAGGTGGAGCTTGGCTACACCAACACCGATGAAGGGCTGCGCGACAAGCTCCGCCACGATCTCGAGTACATCGGGCGCGTGAGCCCGGCCATGGACCTGAAGATTCTTCTGCGCACGTTCTTCGTCGTGCTGACGGGCCGGGGCGCCCATTAGCCCGGCCCTTTGCCCCGCACCATCCCACGCGTCACCGGCCGCCCCGCGCCCCTGCGCGGGCACGTAACTTGCTGCTGCACACGCATCTAACTAAGGGTGCGGCCACGCTTTTGCTTGCGGACCCAGCCCGGGCGGGGCATGCTGATCGGGGCGGCCGGCAGTCCGGCCAGAGGAAGCGGCGGCCCGCCGCTCCCGGCGCCCGGGGGGCCACGGAGGACGGTCTTGAGTCAGCAGACACCACGCGTCAGCATCGGATTGCCCGTCTACAACGGGGAGGCGTTTCTCGCGGAAGCGCTCGACTCGCTGCTCGCCCAGACCTTCACCGATTTTGAATTGATCGTGTCGGACAACGCGTCCACCGATGCCACCGCTGAAATCTGTCGTGAGCGGGCCGCGCGTGACGCGCGCGTGCGCTACCTGCGCAACGAAACCAACGTGGGTGCGATGCGGAATTTCAACAGTGTGTTCGAGCTGGCGCGCGGTGCGTATTTCAAATGGGCGGCGCACGACGACGTGCACGAGCCCACCTATCTGGAGCGCTGCGTCGATGTCCTCGACCGCAGTCCGGACGTGGCACTGGTGTATCCGGCGGCCCGCAACATCGACGCGAACGGCGAAACGCTGGGGACGGTCCTGCAGGGGCTGCGCTCCGATCGCCCCAGCCCCGTGGTCCGCTTCCGCGATCTCATCCGGCGCGACCACTCGTGCGTCGCGGTCCTGGGTGTGGGGCGTTCGGAGATCTTCCGCAAGACGCGCATGCTCGCCGGTTACGCGGACTGTGACCGGGTGCTCCTCGCCGAGATCGGGCTCGCCGGCCGGATCGTCGAACTGCCCGAGCCGCTGTTCGTGCACCGCCAGCACCAGAACCGTTCGGTGTGGCAGTACCGGACGCGCCAGAAGCGCAGCGCCTGGTTCGACCCGTCGCGGGCCGGCCGGCCTGCGTGGCCGTACACGCGCCAGTACCGGGGGTACCTGACCGCCATCAATCGCGCGCCGATTTCTCCCGCGCAGCGGCTGGCATGCCACGCGCTGATGTTCGAGTGGCTGATTCACAACGCCGACGGACTGTGGGAGGACCTGAGCTTCGCCATGACCCATCGACTGCGCCCCATAAAGCGCAAGCTGATGCCCGCGTCCGCCAGGGAAAGCGGCGCCGGGGGGAGGCGCGACACGTGACCCGCCCCGCGGAAGTTCCGGCCGCCGGCCCCTTGTTCCCGGACATCGGCGTCATCGCCCTGGTGCCGGAGCGCTGGGGCGGCATGTGGCTTTCCCGCCACCAGATTCTCTCGCGGTTGTCCCGCTACTTCCACGTGGTGTGGCACAACCCGGCGCGCCCCTGGAGGCATGCGCTGGCGACGCCCCGCATCGCGCACCCCGACGAAACGCCGCCGCCCGCGCGCGGCTTCACCGTCTACGACCCGGCGCCCTGGTTCCCGAGGCTCTATCGCCCCCGCTCGCTGGCGCGGGCCAGCGAGCGCGGACGGCTGGCGCGGGCACGACGCATCCTGGAGGACGCCGGGTGCACACGCATCGTGCTGTACATCTGGCAGCCGAAGTTCGCGGGTGCCGTTGACCTCGTGCCGCACGACGTGTGCTGCTACCACATCGTCGACGAGTACTCCTTCTCGGACGTCGAAGAGCCGCTCTCCCCGGTGGAACGGCGCCTCATCGAGCGGGTCGACCAGGTGATCGTGCACTCACCCGCGTTGCGCGAGAAGAAGGGCAGCCTGAACCCGAACACGGCGTACGTCACCAACGGTGTCGACTACGACGCGTTCGCCGCCGCGCGGCCCGAGCCAGCCGACCTGGCGGGCATCCCGCGGCCCCGCATCGGCTACGTGGGGCGCATCAAGTCGCAGATAGACTGGGGCACGCTCACCGCCATCGCCGGCGCGCGCCCGGACTGGTCGCTGGTGCTGGTGGGCCCCATGGGTCCCATGGGTGAACAGGAGGCGGAGCGCGCGCGTCTGCTGGAGATGCCCAACGTCCACTACCTGGGAAACAAGCCGGTGGGCGAGGTGCCCGCGTACATCCAGCACATGGACGTGTGCCTGCTGTGCTACGCGCTCACCGATTACACCAAGTTCATCTTTCCGCTCAAGCTGCACGAGTATCTCGCGTCGGGGCGGCCGGTGGTGGGATCGGATATCCGTTCGCTGCGCGATTTCACGTCCGTCATCCGCATCGCCCACGACCCGGCCGGCTGGGTCGAGGCCATCGGCGCGGCGCTCGCCCCCGGGGAAAACACCGGCGCGCGGATGGAGCAACGCCGTCAGGTGGCGAGGCAGTACGACTGGAACGTGCTCGCGCACCGCGTGGCGGGCCTTCTGTGCGCGCGGCTGGGCGGCGATTGCGCGCGTGAATTCGCCACCCTCCCGGCGGGGCAGAGCCATGCCGCGACCACCGCATAGCAAATCGAAAGGACGTACGATGAAGGTACTGGTGACGGGAAGCAGCGGGTATATCGGGACGGTCATGGTGCCGATGCTCTTGAAGGAGGGCTTCAAAGTGACCGGGCTGGACACGGACTACTACCGCCAGTCCACGTTTGGAAGCTGGGAGCCCCGTGTACGCACCATGGCGCGCGACGTCCGTGACGTGACCGAGGGTGAGCTCGCCGGGTTCGACGCCATCATCCACCTGGCGGCGCTCTCCAACGACCCGCTGGGGAACATCAACCCCGACCTCACCTACGACATCAACCACCGGGCATCGGTGCGTCTGGCGGAACTGGCGCGGGGCGCCGGGGTCCAACGCTTCGTGTTTGCGTCCTCCTGCAGCAACTACGGGGCTGCGGGCGACGACCTGGTGGACGAGAACTCGGCGCTCAACCCCGTCACCCCGTACGGGATCTCCAAGGTGCGCTCCGAAGAGGATATCTCGAAGCTGGCCGGCGCAGACTTCTGTCCCACCTTCCTGCGCAGCGCCACCGCCTACGGGGTGTCGCCGCGCCTGCGCTTCGACGTGGTGCTGAACAACCTGGTGGCGTGGGCGTTTGCCTCCGGCCGCGTGTACCTCAAGAGCGACGGGACGCCGTGGCGGCCCATCGTCCACATCGCGGACATCTCGCGGGCCTTCATCGCGGTGCTGAAGGCACCCCGCGAAGCGGTGCACAACCAGGCCTTCAACGTGGGACGCACGGATCAGAATTTCCGTATCCGCGAGATCGCCGACATCGTCAAGGACACGGTGCCCAACTGCGAGATCGAATACGCGGCGGATGCGAGTCCCGATCTGCGCAACTACCGGGCGGACTTCGGCAAGATTGCGCGCGTACTTCCTTCCTTCCAACCGGAGTGGGACGCGCGCGCCGGGGCCTCAGAACTCCTGCAGGCCTACCGTGGTGTGGGGCTCAAGGTGGAGGATTTCGAGGGGCCGCGCTACAAGCGCATCGATCAGATCAAACTCCTGCTCGGCGGCGGCCGGCTGGCCACGGACCTGCGCTGGACCGCCTGATGCACAACGCGCGTACGGACAAGGACAGGGAGGCCGTGAACACGATGAATGCCGTTTCCAGTTTCAGCGGACGGGGATGTCTCTCCTGCGGGTCGAAGGACCTGCATTCGGTGGTGGACCTGGGCATGTCGCCGCTGTGCGAGAGCTACGTGCCCGCGGACAAGCTCAACAGCATGGAGCCCTTCTACCCGCTGCACGCGTTCGTGTGCGCGTCGTGCTGCCTGGTGCAGCTGGACGAGTATGTCTCGCGCGAGGACATCTTCACCGAGTACGCCTACTTCTCCTCGTACGCCGACAGCTGGGTCCAGCACATGAAGGACTACGCGGACATGATTCGCTCGCGCCTGGGACTCACGGGCGAGAGCTTCGTGGTGGAGGTGGCGAGCAACGACGGGTACCTCCTGCAGCACTTCGTGGCGGCGGGCATCCCGGTGCTGGGCATCGAGCCGGCGGCCAACGTGGCCCGGATCGCGGTCGAGCGGGGCATACCCACCCTGGTGCGCTTCTTCGGCGAGGAAACAGCGCGCGAGCTGGCCGCGGAGGGGCGCCGCGCGG